>DATEGL010000111.1:0-24723 GCA_035280145.1 Candidatus Dormiibacterota bacterium
CAGCAGCGCCGAGACCGTGCCCTGCGCGACCTCGTGCAGCTCCCCGTCTCCTCCGACCGCCGGTATGAACTTCAGGTCGGTGTTGGCGAGCACGCTGTGCACCGACAGCGCGGAAGCCAGCGGATCCGAGACCTGGGTCAGCAACGCCTCCACCTCGGCGCTGCGGATGCGCGAATGAAGCTTTTCGAGCCGATCGAAGTAGTGGCCCAGGTGGGCCAGGCGCGCCGAAGAAGCCACCCACTCGCGAAGCCTGGGCAGCCCGATGGCAAGCATCTCCGGGACCGCAAACGACGCGGCCGCGCCCAGTTGGGCGGCCACCGTGCGCGCGCGGTCGGCCCGGGCGGCGGCGTCCTGGTCGCCCACGTCGACCGAGTAGGCCATCGTGCTGTAGACCATCAGCTTCGCCATGAGCCGGTGCGCCCGCTCGTTCGCGTCGAACCAGTCCGCCAGCGTGTCCGGTGAGTCACCAAGGTGGCCCCTGAACTCCTCCAGGTCGGGAAGACCGGCGAGCAGCCGGTCGGCCCCCTGGGTCCACCCTTTTTCGTCGGGAAAGACGCTTTCGGCGTCCCAGGTGAAACGCTTCTCGACGTCAGAGCGCGCGGGAAGCGGGTTCGCCACGAGGGATTAGTAGCATGGGTTCGATGCCGCGCGCCACCGCCAACGGGACGATCGAGATCGAGTACGAGACCATCGGCGACCCCAACGCTTCGCCGCTCCTGCTGATCGGCGGCCTCGGCACGCAGCTCATCACCTGGGACGAGGAGTTCTGCCGGCTCCTGGCCGGCCGCGGCTTTTACGTCATTCGTTTCGACAACCGCGACGCGGGCCTATCAACGTGGCCGAGCGAACCGTACGAGCTCGATGACATGGCTGCCGACTCGGTCGGCCTGATGAATGTACTTGCTGTCAATGCCGCCCACGTCGTCGGCGCTTCCATGGGCGGCTTCATTGCCCAGCTCGTGGCCCTGAACTCCCCCGAGCGCGCGCTGACCCTGACGTCGATCATGTCGGGGCCGAACGGCGAAGACCAGGTCGACCCCACGCCGGAGGCGAATGCGGTGCTGTTGCCGCCGGCGCCGCAGACACGAGATGAGAAGATCGCGCTTGGCCTGCACGCCAAGCAGGTGCTGCTCGGTCCGGACGATCCCTATGACGAGCCGTACGAGCGCGCGCGAGTCGAGCGAGCGATCGACCGCGCCTACAACCCGGCCGGCTTCCTGCGCCAGCTGCAGGCGATCCTGAGCGCCCCGAGCCGCGTCGAACGACTCCGCTCTCTGCAAATTCCGACGCTTGTCATCCACGGCGACGCCGACATCCTGGTTCCCGTCGAAAATGGCCGCCGGGTCGCCGCGGCGGTGCCACACGCGCGCTGGCTGGAGTTTCCGGGCATGGGCCACGACCTCCCGAAACGCGTGTGGAATGAGGTCGTGGACGCGATCGCCGAGCTGGCGACAGCTCGCTCGACGTGCTGAACGACCTCAACCCCGCGATCGCGTTCCTGGCCGGCCTTGCCTCGTTCGTCTCGCCGTGCGTGCTCCCGCTCGTCCCGGCGTACCTGGCCTACCTGGGGGCAAGGGTCGGTCAGCCCGTGGCGCTCGCCGGAGTCGGGTTTGTGGCCGGTCTTTCGCTCGTCTTCATTCTTTTCTTCTATCTCTTCTCGTTGGCCGTGCAGCCGGTGCGGCCATACGTGCCGGTCGTGGCCGGTGTGCTGGTCATCGTCATGGCACTGCACGTTGCGGGTTGGATCCGCATCCCATTCCTCGACACCGAGTACCGAGTAATGAAAACCGCACCGCAGGGCGGAGGTGTTGCCGGCGGTTTCCTGCTTGGCATGGGTTTCGCCAGCGGGTGGACGCCGTGCATCGGGATCACACTCGGCGCGGTGCTCAGCTCGGCGGTGACCATCGGCGCCACGCCCCAGGGACTGAGCTTGATGATCGCCTACTGCCTCGGCCTCGGCGTGCCGTTCATGGTGCTCGCTTTTGCGGCGGAAGGCGCGCGGCCGCTGCTCGGGTTCGTCAACAGCCATCGGCGCGCCATCGACCTTGCCTCCGCGGGTGTGCTCCTGGTGATGGGCCTGCTCCTGCTCACCAATCGCCTGACCTGGCTTTCAGCCGGGCTGACTCAGCTCGTCCCTAACTGGCCTTCACCCAGCCTCTGAAACCTCGGTGATCAGCACCCACGCGACGTAGATGTTCCAGCCAAACATCACAAACATCACAGCCGCGAGCACGTAGAACCCGCCGGCGGCGCGAACCAAGAGGCTGATTCCGGCGGCATTGAACAGAACCAGCCAGATCGTCCCGCCGACGATCTCTACAACCGCGCGACTCCTCGGCATCGCCACCGAGCCGGCCGCCGGGCCCCGGGTCAGAACCGCCCGGATCGTGACGCCGAGGAAGTAGAGGGCAGCCGCCTCGACGAGCACACCGACAGCTGTCGCCGTCACGCCAGGAATCAGCACCGCAGCGGAGAGAAGAAGCTGAGCGGTCAGCGCCATCAAAGTCGTGATCGCCCGGTTGCGGTAGAAAGCGTTGGTCATGATCGTCTGCGCGTGCAGCGACATGGCGACGAAAAGCAAACCTGTCAGGGCGGCCGAAGCCCCGCCGCTCATCACGTAGAAGTTCTGCCAGGGGGCCGGGTCGTCCGCCACTAGTCGTACGCCACTACGTATAGGTTCGCCGGCTGAAAACCAGCGGTTTCACACCCTCGATGTGCCGGCCTTCTGTCACGAAGCCGATCAGGACCCAGTGGTCGCCGGCTTCGATGGTGTCGCGCAGGGTGCACACAGCGTATGCGGCCGAGTCATTCATAAGAATCGGACCGCCGATCTCACTCTCCGGCTTTCCCCACGCAAGGCCCTCGAACTTGTCCGTCACCTTGGTCGCCATGCGCCTGGCCAGCTCCTCGCGGCCCGCGGCGAGGATGTTGGCCGTGAACCCGCGCGTGTGCTGTACCGCCGGCAGTGTGTTCGAAGTCTTGTCGATGCAAACCAGCGCCAGGGGCGGTTCTAGAGAGACTGCGCAGAACGCGCTGACGGTCAGACCGCGCGGCCGGTAGTCGTCACCGAACGCGGTGAGCACGACGACACCGCTTGGGAATGTCGCCATGACTTCGCGATATGCCTGTCGATCGATGAACGTGATGGCGGCTGTTTCACGAGATGCTCCGAGCTCGCGGAGAACGGCCTCCGTGACCACTGCTGGAGTCGCGCCAAGGTCCATGAGCACGTGGGCTGCGATCCCCTCGCCTTCGAGCACGATTCCCAGGAGCAGGTGCCCGGTGTCGACGTAGTTGCTTCCCAATCGCCGAGCCTCCTCGAAGGAGATCTCAATGACCTTCTTCACGCGTGAGGTCGGAATGATCTGCCGGATGATGATCCGCTCGTTCCGCCCGAGCACCGCTTCGATCGTGGCGCGCACAACGTCGATCTGGATCTCAAGGCTCGCCAGGGCGCGGTGGCCGCTGCCCTCCTTGTTGCTCAGGATCCCGAGCAGGAGGTGCTCGGTTCCGATGTACGAATGGTGTGATCGCTCGGCCTCTTTCTGGGCCATGGTCAGCGTCTTCTTGGCCTGCTCGGTGAACTTCTCGAACGGATACAAGGCTTTGGCGTGCAGTGTGCGCGATGAGGCTGTTAGGAACACTTGTTTGTAGGGCCGTAAGCTTCTAACGTGTCATTCGTGGGCCAGGCTCTTGACGTTCTCGACACCTTCTCAGCGCCCGTCCGGGACTGGTTCCGGGCGTCGTTCGCCGCCCCGACCACGGTCCAGGACCGTGGCTGGCATGAGGTCGCGTCCGGCCGGCATGTCCTGATGGCGGCGCCGACCGGCAGCGGCAAGACACTGGCCGCCTTTCTCTGGTGCCTCGACCGGCTCTCCACCGAGCCGATGCCCGTCGAGGCGGAGCGCTGTCGCGTCCTCTATGTCTCGCCGCTTAAGGCCTTGGCCCACGACGTGGATCGCAATCTTCGGTCGCCGCTGGTCGGGATTCGGCGCCAGATGGAAGCGCAGGGCTTGCAGCCACCCGACATCCAGGTCGCGATCCGGACCGGCGATACCCCGACCGATGTCCGCCGCTCGATGGAGCGGCACCCGCCCGACATCCTGATCACGACGCCGGAGTCTCTGTTCCTCATCCTGACCAGCGCCGCTCGCAAGTTCCTGGGGCCGATTCGCTGGCTGATCGTCGACGAGATCCACTCGGTTGCGGCGACCAAGCGAGGCAGTCACCTGGCGCTCAGTCTCGAACGGCTCTGCGAGCTGACGACGGCCGAGCCACAGAGGATCGGTCTGTCGGCCACGCAGCGTCCTCTCGAGGAGGTCGCCAGGTTCCTGGGCGGCACGGACCGTCAGGTCTCCATCGTCGACGCAGGCCGCTTGAAGACGATGGAGGTCACCGTCGAGGTCCCGGTCGAGGACATGACCCGACTCACGGCCGAGGACGAGGACAGCGCGAAGGGGCAGAACTCGATCTGGCCGGCCATCTATCCGCGTCTGCTGCAGCTCATCCGTGAGCACCGCTCCACGATCGTCTTCGTCAATTCGCGGCGCCTCGCCGAGCGGATCGCTGCCCGCGTCAACGAGCTCGCGGAGGAGGAGCTCGTCAAAGCTCACCACGGCTCGATCGCGCGCGAGCAGCGCCTCCTCATCGAAGACGAGCTCAAAGGCGGACGCCTGCGCGGCCTTGTCGCCACGTCCACTCTCGAGCTTGGCATCGACATGGGCGCAGTCGATCTCGTGCTGCAGATCGAAGCGCCGCCCAGCGTTGCCGCCGGCATCCAGCGCGTGGGTCGCGCCGGACACTCGGTCGGCGAGGTCTCTCGGGGCGTCGTGATCCCGAAGTTTCGCGGCGACCTGCTCGAGTCTGCCGCGGTGGTCGAGGGAATGCTCGAGGGTCGCATCGAGTCGACCGTGGTGCCCCGCAAGCCGCTCGACGTGCTCGCCCAGCACATCGTCGCCATGTGCGCGCTGGACGAGTGGGAGGTCGAGAAATTGGGCCGCGTGATCAGGCGCGCGTACCCGTACGGCGACCTCGGTCCGCGTGCTTTCGAATCGGTGCTGGACATGCTCAGCGGCCGTTATCCGTCCGACCAGTTCGTCGAGCTGCGGCCACGCCTGGTGTGGGATCGAGTCGCGGGCAAGGTTCGCGGCCGGGCCGGCGCGCAGCGCCTCGCGGTGACCAATCCCGGGACGATTCCCGACCGCGGCCTGTTTACGGTGAACCTTGCCGAGGACGGCCGCCGGGTCGGAGAGCTGGACGAGGAGATGGTCTACGAGACGCGCGTCGGAGAGACTTTCATCCTCGGGGCATCGACGTGGCGGATCGTCGACATCACACCGTCGCAGGTCATCGTGAATCCCGCTCCGGGCGAGCCGGGCAAGATCGCGTTCTGGAAGGCGGACACGCCAAGCCGCCCGGTCGAGCTCGGTGCGGCGCTCGGCAAGATGGTGCGCGAGTTGCGCAGCCTCGACCGCGATGCGGCAGCGGAACGGCTGCGGGAACGCGCGGGCTTCGACGACCTCGCGACGAAAAACCTCCTGCAGTACCTCGATGATCAGGCGGCTGCGACAGGCACCGTCCCCGACGACCGCAACATCGTCGTGGAGAGGTTCCGCGACGAGGTCGGCGACTGGCGCGTCTGTCTGCACACCCCATTCGGCGGTCGAGTGCATGCGCCGCTCGCCCTCGCGTTGGAGGCACACCTGCAGGAAAAGCTCGGCGTCGACGCGCGCTCGTTGTGGACCGACGACGGAATCGCGATGCACCTTCCGGAGGTCGAATCGCCGCCGGCGCTGGACGAGCTGATCCTCGACCCCGAAGAAGTGCAGGCCATGGTGTCGGCTCAGCTGCCGGCATCGGCTCTGTTCGCGGCCCGCTTCCGCGATAACGCGGCGCGGTCGTTGCTGCTGCCCAAACGCCGGCCTGGCCAGCGGACGCCGCTCTGGCAGCAGCGCATGCGCAGCGCTGGGCTGCTCCAGGTCGCGGGGCAGTACCCGGATTTTCCGATCCTTGCGGAGACGTGGCGCGAGGTGATGACGGACCACTTCGACATGCCAGCGCTGACTGCGCTGTTGCGCGCAATCCGCTCACGCGAGATTCGCGTCGTCGCCGTCGATACCGAGCGGGCGTCGCCCTTCGCGTCCTCGCTCCTTTTCTCGTATGTGGCCGTCTATATGTACGAGGGCGATCAGCCTCTGGCCGAGCGCCGCGCCCAGGCTCTGACACTGGACCGCGAGCTGCTCGCCGAGCTGCTGGGCAGCGAGGACCTGCGTGAGCTGCTCGATCCCGATGCGATTGCCGCGGTTGAGCTCGAGCTCCAGGGCTTGCTGCCGGAGAGATTCCCGCGCGACATCGATGAGGCGCATGACCTTCTCGCTCGCCTGGGCGATCTCACCGATGAGGCCGCCATGGCGCGCGGGGTGACAGAGGCGTGGCTGCGCGACCTCGAGAAGGAGCGGCGCGCGGTTGCGATCCGCATCGCAGGCGAGAATCGCTGGATCGCAGCCGAGGATGCCGGCCGCTATCGCGAGGCGCTCGGAGCCAGCCTGCCGATCGGCCTGCCAGAGGTCTTCCTCGATTCAGGCCCTGAGCCGCTCGCAACATTGCTTCGCCGCTACGCGCGCACGCACGTGCCTTTCGTCACTTCCGAGCCGGCCAGGCGATGGGGGCTGCCGGCTGCGACCGCGGAGGCGGCGCTGTCGCATCTGGCCGCCCGAGGCGATGTCGTAGCAGGCGAGTTTCGCAAGGCCGCAGAGGGGCGCGAGTACTGCCACCCCGACGTGCTGCGCATGCTGCGCCGGCGATCCCTGGCTGCGCTTCGCCGCGAGGTCGAGTCGGTTCCGCCGGACGCTCTTGCCCGATTCCTCCCGGCATGGCATGGCGTGGGCGTGCGCGCAGGGGGCAGCGAAAGGTTGATGGAGGTCGTGTTCCAGCTCCAGGGGCTGGCGGTGCCGGCCAGCGTGATCGAGCGCTACGTGATCGCTGCGCGCGTCCACGACTACGTCCCTCGCCTGCTCGACGAGCTGGTCTCGATGGGCGAGGTGGTGTGGGTCGGCCGCGGCTCGCTTGGCGCCAGCGACGGCCGCGTCGCCCTCTACCTGCGTGGCGACGCACCACGTCTGGTTCCGCCGCCGACCGATCCGCCGCAGTCGGAGCTGCACGACCGGTTGCGCGCGCGTCTGAAGGCGCGCGGCGCGAGCTTCTTCCGAGACCTCTACAACGCCGGTGGCGGTGGTGACGAAGAGGTGATGCTCGACGCGCTGTGGGATCTCGTCTGGTCGGGCGAGGTGACGAACGACACGTTCGCACCGCTGCGCCTCCTGGGGCCTGCATCGCGCCGGCCGGCGCGCAAGCCCCGCATGCCGCGCCTGGTGCAGCCGCGCGCGACCGGGCGGTGGTCTCTGGTGGCACACCTCATCGGCGCCGGCGCCAACGCCACCGAGCGCCTGCATTCTGAAGCCGGCGTGCTCCTGCAGCGGTGCGGTGTCCTGACGCGCGAGGCCGTCGCGGGCGAAGGATGGCCGGGCGGCTTCGCGAGCCTGTACCCGGTGCTGCGTGCGATGGAGGAATCGGGGCGAATCCGGCGCGGATATTTCGTCGAAGGACTCGGGGGGTCGCAGTTTGCGCTGCCAGGCGCGGTGGACCGGCTGCGTTCGCTCAGGGAAGCAGGCGGCGGTGTGATCGCATTGGCCGCGACCGATCCGGCCAACGCTTTCGGCACCGTCCTGCCTTGGCCCGAGTCAGACGGGCGCATGAGCCGCGCCGCCGGCGCTTACTGCGTCATCCACGATGGCCGGCTCGTGCTCTATTTGGAGCGGGGTGGCCGTTCACTGTTGACCAATGGTGATGTTGAGGCGGCGCATCTGAAAGCGCTGATCACCATTGCGACCGCGGCCGGCCGCGTCGAGCTGCAAAAGGTCGATGGCATTCCAGTGCTCGATTCGCCCCTCAAGGGCGCGTTGCGGGAAGCCGGCTTCTCGGCGACGCACCGCAGCCTTGTCGCCTACGGTGCTAGAACTTAGTCAGGAGGAAAAGCAAATGATGAAGATCAAGCGAGTGGGTTCGGCCATCCCGGCGCAGGACATCAAGCGCGCTCGGGAGTTCTGGGAGCAGAAGCTGGGGTTCAAGCCGGTCGACGAATCGCCCGACGGAGGCGCTTTTTACACGGTCGGGGATACGGGGTTCTTTGTGTTCCCGAGCACTGGCAAGGCGTCAGGCACGCACACCCAGATGGCACTGGATGTCGATGATGTCGAGGAGGCGGTCAAGGAGCTGAAGCGACGCGGCGTCGAGCTCGAGGAGTACGACATGCCGAACTTCAAGACGGTCGATGGACTCATCGTCCTTCCAGATGGAAGCAGGGGCGGGTGGTTCAAGGACACCGAAGGCAACCTGATCGCCATCGGGACGCTGATCCCGGCGGGGGCGAGGAGCAGCTGAGAAGCCGCAGCGGGGCGTATGTACGATTAACGCTCCGTCGGGGAGTAGCGTAGCCCGGAAGCGCACCTGGCTGGGGGCCAGGGGGTCGCGGGTTCAAATCCCGCCTCCCCGACCAGTTTTCATGACTTCACCAGCTCGTCGGCCTGAGCGATTTCGTTTTGGATGGGCGGGCTACCTGGCGTTTGGATGGGGATTGCTCTTCGCGGCGATCAGCTTCTATTGGGGCAGCGGCGGCACGCTCGCCGTTGACACCGTCTGGGGATCGACGACCGTGACCACGACGCAAAGAACGACGCTGCTCGTCGCGGTCTGGGTTACGGGTTTTCTGAAACTGATGGGCGCGCTGCTTGCGCTCGCGCTTGTCAGCAGGTGGGGGATGAGGCTGCCTCAGGGCCTGATCGCCATTCTGGGGTGGGGTGCGGCCGGGCTGCTCACTCTTTATGGCGGAACCACTGTGTTCGCTGAGGCGCTCACGGCTACTGGCGTGATCAAGCCAGCCGCGCCAGTTGATTGGAAACCTCTGCTCTGGCATCTGTACGTCTGGGACATGTCCTTCCTGATCTGGGGGATCCTCTTCGGCCTGGCCGCGTGGCAGTTCACCAGGAGAATCCGCACACTCTCCATCCCGCGAGAGATCTGGTAACGCCGGCGTTGGGGTGACGCCCGACTTTGTAGGGGTTAGCCCTGAGCCCGAACCGCCGCTATGGGTGACATGATGCCGGCGTGCCGCGAGACGCAGTCATCGTGGACGACCACTCCGGATTCAGAGACCAGGCCAGGAAGCTGTTCGAGCGGATGGGCTTTCGGGTGGTGGGAGAGGCGGCGACCGGATCCGAAGCCCTCGGCGAGGTGCGCCGCCTGCGTCCGGATGTCGTCCTCCTCGACATCCAGCTTCCGGACATAGATGGCATCTCGGTCGCGGCTTCTATCGCCGCCGAGGGACCCTCACCGGCGATCGTTCTCGTGTCTGCTCGCGATCCCCTTGATTACGGCAGCCGGCTCACCAGTTGCGGCGCAGTAGGCTTCATCGCCAAGGCAGACCTGACGGCAGACAGTCTCATGGCACTGCTCCGCCCGTGACGACTCTGTTGCGACGGGCTACCCAGGCCGGCGTTCCGCTTGCGGTAGCTCTCGTCTGGATTGCCGACTGGGCGGGAGGGTGGGCCCCGGACCTTGCCGAAACCCTGGGTTACATCGTCCCCGGCTCGGCTTTCGTGATCGCCGGTCTCGTGGCGTGGTCACTGCGGCCACGAAACCGGGTCGGACGGCTGATGATGGCGGTCGGCGCCGGCATGCTGGTCGGCGGCGCGAGCCTGCAGAAGTTCACCACACCGGTCGAGGGCGCGATCTTCCACGCACTCACTGCCGGACAGTGCGTGAGCCCCGGAACATGCAGGATGCTCGACTTCCCGTCGGCTGCACTGTTCCTGTCGTTCGGCCAGATCTGGGCCGTACTGCTCCTCCACCTCCTGCTGGCATTTCCTGAAGGCCGGGTGCGGGTGCGGCCGGGTCGCATGCTGCTGGTCGCGCTTTACATCCTCGTTCCCCTGGCGAGGTTCGTCTGGCTCGTTGCTCCGCTGAGGCCGGTCTCCACCGCGTACGCGGTTGTGACGGGTGAGACCGTGTACCTCGCCTGTCTTGTCTTCGGTTCCGTGCTGATCCTTCGCAGGTGGGCTGTCGGCGGCTACGCGAGGCGCCGCTCCCTCTCTCCTGTGCTGTGGTCTCTGGCTCCCGTCGTGCTGGCATTTGTGCCCTGGACAGCAGTCACGCTGAGCCAGGCCCAGGTCGGCCCGACGCTGCGCGGTTTTGGCCTGTTGTTCTTGACCGCGCTGCCCGTTGGGTTTGTGGTCGGGATGTTGAGATCTGGGCTGGACCTGGTCCCGATCGGATCGCTGGTGGTCAAGCTCTCCAGGGGACTCCTTCCCGAGCAGCTGCGGCCGGCCCTGGCGGAGGTGCTGCACGACCCGTCCTTGGAAGTCGCCTACTGGGTGCCGACGATGAACTCCTTCGCCGACCTTGAGGGACAGGCGCTGGAGCTTCCTCCACCGGACTCAGAGCGTGCAGCGAGCATCCTGGATGGCGAGACGGGCCCGGTTGCGGCTCTGGTGTATGACTCGTCGCTGCTGCTCGAGCCAGATCTCGTCGACGCGGCAGCGGCCGCCGCGCGCATGGCGCTCGAGAATGCACGACTCCAGGTGCAGTTGCGTGCTCAGTTGGAGGAAGTGCGTCAGTCGCGAGCCCGCCTCGTCGAAGCCGGGCAGCAGGAACGGCAGCGCGTCGAACGCGACCTCCACGATGGTGCTCAGCAGCAACTCGTGACGCTCCTGCTCTCCCTCCAGCACACGAAAGCGGAAGCGAATCGCCGCTCCGATCTCGACACGGCGGCCCTGCTCGACAGCAACATCGCGTCGTTGAAGCAGGCCCTGTCCGAGCTACGCGAGCTGGCGAGGGGAATCTATCCGTCCATCCTCACCGAAGCCGGACTTGTCCCCGCTCTTCGGTCTCTTGCCGAGCGCAGCCCCATTCCGCTGGAGGTCAGCGACGGAATCGGAGAGCGCCGGCTTACCGCGCAGCTGGAAGCGACGCTCTATTTCGTAGCGACTGAGGCGATCACCAACGCAGTCAAGCATTCAGAGGGCCGGCGCATATGCGTCTCGCTGGTCCGGAATCACGAAACCGTCGTCCTCGACGTTTCTGATGACGGCCAGGGTGGAGCAGCCGTCGGCGTGGGTACCGGCTTGCGTGGGCTTGCCGATCGGGTGGCTGCCGCGGGTGGACGCCTCCGCGTGGAGAGCGACCGCCGCGGGACGACCATCCATTGCGAGATCCCGTGCGGGTCGTAGTCGCCGACGACTCGGCTCTGTTCCGCGAGGGATTGGTTCGAGTCCTCGAGTCGGCGGGGGTCCAGGTTGTCGGCCAGGCGCGAGATACCGAAGATCTGTATAAGCTGGTCTCGGCGCAACGTCCCTCGCTCGTCATCCTGGACGTTCGCATGCCGCCCAACCAGAAGGACGAAGGGCTCGTGGCGGCGAACCAGCTTCGCCGCGAATATCCCGACATTGGAATACTCCTTCTGTCCCAGTACGTCGAGAGCCACCACGCGATGGATCTTCTGAGCCGGAGCCGGGGGCGAGTAGGGTACCTGCTCAAGGATCGCGTGGCCGACGTCGAAGAGTTTCTCGAAGCCGCGCGCCGCGTCGACAGCGGAGGATCAGCGATTGATCCACTTGTCGTCTCGCAGCTCCTTGCCCAAAAACGCTCGCGCGACCTGGTTGCGGACCTTACCGGCCGCGAGAGGTCGGTCCTCGCGCTGATGGCCGAGGGCCGCTCCAACGATTCCATCGCCTCGCAGCTGAGGATCAGCCCCAAAACGTTGGAGACCCACATCGGCACCATCTATTCCAAGCTGGGGCTCGAAGCGGGAGGAAGCGATCACCGCCGCGTGCTTGCAGTGTTGAGCTACCTCCGATCAGCCTGAGCGTCCGGGCTAACCCCGAAAAAAATCGGGGGTGCTCTCTGATGTTGGGTCATTCGTCATGGTGGATGCTCCACCCGTGCTCAAAGCAGTTGGTGGATTGGTCGAACGGATCAGGGCGGGGCGTCACCTTCGAGGCCGGTTCTATCCGGGTCTGGAACGCGTCGCGCTGGGGCGGAACGTAAGAGCTCAACTCTTGCTCGGGCAGATCTCACGCGCCATCGACCACCAGTCTTCACTACAGCGACCGTGGCAGCGCTACGAACCCCTCTCGGGCTTCCTTGACCCGGACATCTGGCCAACGGACGAGGCGGTCCTCGGGGATCTGAGCTTTGCCAGGCTCGCGATCCAGATCCTCTCTGAAACGCAGAGGCAAGAGCTCGAGGCTGCGCTGGAGTAATGCTTCGCCAACTTGCGCTCAACACTTTCGCGGGCTGGCTTGCGGGGACCCTCTGCGCTTTGGGTGGAGCGGTCAAAGACAGCCCGGTCGAGGGGTTCAAACGCTCCACGTTTCCACGCAGCATCGTGGTGGCGACCTTCTGGGGCCTTGTCTCCACTGTGCTGACGGCCGACTTCTTTCTGGCGTTCGCATTTGCCGGCTACTTCGAGCGCATGACCGTCGAGGGTTGGAAGATCATTCGCGCGAAGCGACCGGGCAAGTTCACTTCGGATGCCTGGATGACCGAGTGGGGTCACCGTGCGCCAGTCAGGCAGGCCGCAACGCGCGAGACCTGAGGGGTGTTCTGCTGCTGAGGTCACACGCCAGCCGGGACTGCGGCTTGCTAGGGTTCCAGTCCAGGCATCCTCATGATGCTCGGGGTTCTTTTCCCACAGATGGAGTTCGGCGATGACCCGATCGCCATCAAGGAATACGCGCAGACCGCGGAAGGTCTCGGCTACGAATCACTTGGCGTTTATGACCACGTCCTGAGTGCTCGTCCCGAGGGCCGCGACGAGCCCTCGGTGGCGTACTTTCATCAGCAGGCGTTTCACGAGCCGTTTGTGCTGTTTGGGTACCTCGCGGGGGTGACCCAGCGGCTTGTGCTGGTAACCAAAGTTCTCACGCTGCCAGAACGCCCGACGGCGCTTGTTGCGAAGCAGGCCGCAGAGGTCGACGTCCTGAGCGGGGGGCGGATGCGGCTCGGCGTGGGCGTGGGCTGGAACACCGTCGACTTCGAAGGCATGAACGCGGACTTCCGAACCCGGGCCACCCGCATGGAGGAGCAGATCGAGGTCCTTCGTTTGTTGTGGACCAATCAATTCGTAACGTTCGACGGCAAATACCACCGCATCTCAGATGCAGGCATCAACCCCATGCCGATCCAGCGGCCGATCCCAATCTGGATCGCCGGTCAGAGCGACGCCGCGCTGCGTGGAGTCGCCCGCCTTGCCGATGGTTGGTTTCCGGGAGGCGGCGTGGTCACACCGTTCCAGCTCCAGCCGGCTCGATCGGAAGGTTGGGACGTATCCGTCGCGCGGATGCGGGACCTGGCGCGTGATTTTGGCCGCGATCCCAAAACGATCGGGATCGAATTCACTGTAGGCGGGGCTGAGGGCACTCCAGATGACTGGATCGCCGATGCGGAAGAGTGCCGCGGGTTCGGCGCGACGCACATCCGGCTCACCACGATGGGCGCTGGGCTCACCTCGCCCTCTTCCCACATAGAGGCGATCCGGCGTTTCTGGGAGTCAGTTTCTCCATGGCTGCGCGCTCAGTAGTCGGGCGCCTCAGGTCAGTGAGTAGGCCGTGACTGCGAACGCGTCGAAGCCCTGCGCAGAGGTGGGCAGCTTGGCGTACACGGTCCAGGCATACGTGCCCGCGGCGAGTCCCGTGGTCGTCCAGGCGTAGCTGGAACTCATGCTCCAGTTCTGGACCACCGTCCAGGGCCCGCCGGGTTTGTACACCCAGAACTGGTAAAGGGCGCCGCAGGGTGAGCTTGCACCGAAGCTGACCGCGGTTCCGGCAGATTGAGGCGAGGCCGGGCTGGGACCGATGCCCACGTTGGGGCAGCCGGAGACCTGATAAGTCCCGAGCCCGTAGAAAATGTAGTTATAGGCAGGCGGAAGGCGGACCAGCACCGAGATGCTGTACGTCCCGTTGTAGAGCCCGGCTGCATTCCAGCTGGCGGTGTTGCTCGAGCTGTAGTCCTGCACCAGCTGCCACCCCGAGCCAGGGAGGTAGACCCAGAACTGATACATGAGGCCTGGCGGACAACCCCCCATGGCGTTGGGCGTCGCGGTGATGGTGATAACCCCACTGGCGTTGCCCATCCCCGGAAATACGTTGATCGGTTCACACGTCGAAGACGGCAGAACTCCGAGAGCGAAAGCCTCGTACTCGGCGGTTGACCCTGACTGCCTCACCCACACGTCAACGGTGAAGCCGCCGGGGGGCAGGTACGGATTGGAGTAGCTCCAGGAGCTCGAGAAGCTGTATGGCTGCGCGAGCGTCCAGCCGCCAAAGGGCTGCCACAACCAGAACTCGAACTGCGGCGCTGTGCATACGAAGCCGCCCGCGGATGCGGTCACGTTCCAGTTGTAACCACCGGTTGTAGCGACGGACACGGACGCGCTGCTGCAGCCGTCGATGACCGTCCACGCCTCGAGCCCGAACGTCTCATAACCACCCGGCCCAACAGGCGAGCCGGACTGCTCTACCCACACGTCAATGCTGTACGTCGTGCCGGGGACCAACAGGCTTGTGTCAAGCGGGAAGGTGGCGGCCGAGCTGTAAGCCTGGACGATTCGGAAGCCCGTCGCCGGCTCGTACAGCCAGAATTCGAAACGCGGGTTGGTACAGGCGGCGCCGCCGGGTGCCGCCGTGAAATGGACGACCGTCCCACTGGGCTGCGGCGATGCCATGTCCGAGATGAGCGACGCGCTGGTGCAGGAAAAACCCGACGTCGCCGACGCGTGCCCAACCTGAACGGTGAGCGCACACGGCAGGCAGGCGGCAAGGACCACGGCGAGCTTGCGAGTTGCACGAAGTGGCGCTCCCATGAGCGAGGTCATCCTAGGTGCTCAAAGGCAAAGAACATCAGGGAAGTACGAGCTGCTCGAGGCGAGCACTTCCGTCAGGCCTTCGACTTCGAGCCTGACCCGGAACCCGAGCTGAGGAGACCGCTGATCACGATCGCAATGGTCAGGATCACGACCGCATCGAAGATCGACCGGTTGCGATGGAAAAGATCGTTGGCGAGGTTGACCGCGTAAACGATCGCGGCCACGAACAACGCGACAAAAGCGGCGGCCAAAACCCCTATGCCCGTGTAAAGACCGACCCTGCGAAACCGGCTAGACGTCAACATGCTCACTCCTCTCAATTGAATTGCCGCGACAGCGACCAGCGATGGGGCACCCCAGTGGCGGCTCTGGACGCGCGCGTCGAGCGCTCCGCCGAGAACGTTCATGACCAGAAGCGGGGTGACGCGCTCCTGTTCCAACAGGCCTTCGAACTCTTCTCCGTAACGATCCCGCCAGGCCCGGGGGTAGAGCGCCAGCAGCCATCTCATTCGGGCTCGAGACGCACCGTGGCCGCGCCCGCCACCGCCTGCAGCTTGGCGAGGTGCGACCTGAGGACGGTGACCCCCTGCGCCGTCAGCCGGTACGGCCGGCGGCGGGGAGGACCTTCGATGGACTCGATCAGCCTCGCTTTCTCCAGCCTGGCTATCGCCCCGTAAAGCGTCCCCGGACCGAGGTGGTGGCCCGCGAAACGCTCGATGTCTTCGACCATGGCGTAGCCGTGCTTGGATCCGCCCGCCAGACTGATCAGAACCAGGAGCCCGGGGTCGGACCAGGTGGGCGATTCCGACTCGGGGTCGGTCCAGTTAATACGCATTGCGTAGTAACGTAGTACGGAGTAGTTTCAATGTCAAGTGGATTTCGCGTGATCGCGCCGAGCTCCAAGACAACGCGGACCCTGATGGCCGTCCTGGCAGCGATCACCGGCTTTGGCGGCTTGACCACATTCTTGGTCGCTTCTAGGGGCGCTACTGGCATGGCCGGGAGTCGGGCGTTGGGGTCGGGCCTGGTGATGCTCCTGGCCGGCGCTTTTACGTTCGGCTTCCTGTGGCTGTGGTCGGCCAACACCAGGCTCTTGATCGGCAATGGCGTGGTCGGCTACCGCAACGCCGTCGGGCGCGAGCGTATGTGGGCGCGAGGCGAGATCGCATGCGCAATCGAGATGGCGATCAATTTCGGCTGGTGGGCGTCGTCTTCCAACCGCGGTATCTATGTAGTCGGCCTGGATGGCAGACGGTTGCTCGTTCTCAGCACGGTCGCCTGGCGAGCCGACGATCTGCACGATTTCTTTGCTGAAGCGGGGGTCACCGTCGAAGTCCGCCTGGCGCCGGTCAAGATCAAAGACGCCAAACGCGAGTTTCCAAACGCTTTCGGTTGGGGCTCCACGCACGTGCTGCTGGCAACAAGCCTGACCTTCCTGGTGGCGGTCGTGCTCGTCGTCGGCGGGTACGTGATCTTGTCCAGCGCGCACTGAGCAAGCGAGGCCGAAGCTGACGCCTGTCGGCGCATGGAGCGCCGTCTCGCGACAGCCTTCTCGCGTTTAGCTGACGGCTCGGCCGAACTGCCGCGCCCCGATCACGACGGAGATCGCCGACAGCACCACGAGGATCAGCACGCCCTTGGCCACGCTCGGATCGCCGAGGTTGCCGAGGAAGATGTGACGCGCGGCATCGACCGCGTACAGCAGCGGGTTGATCGCCGCGATGTCCTGCAGCCACTGCGGCGCGATGCTCATGGGCAGCAGCACGCCGGACAGCAGCAAGATCGGCAGCGCGGACGTGAAGACGATGGGCGCGTAGCTGTCCTCGCTCTTGACGGCAAGCGCGACCGCATACGCAATCGACGCCGTCAGAAGCCCGATCAGTCCGATCAGCAGCAGCACGACGACGACGCCGACTGGGTGAATGCTCAGGCCGAACGGCAGCGAGATGAGGATGAGGATCAACGCCTGGATCGCGATCGTCAGCATGTCGCGCAGCGCCCGCCCGAACAGCAAGGCGACGCGGCTGACCGGCGTCACACGCAGGCGCTCGATGACGCCGGCGCGCAGCTCGGAGATCAGGCTGAAGCCCACGCCCGAAGCTCCGAAAAGGCCGAGCTGGACGAGCAGGCCCGGCACGAACACGTTGTAGGCGCCTCCCGGCGGGAAGCCCCGCATCGCCGCAATCGGTTTGAGCAGCGGCGCAAACAAAACGAGATAGAGCACCGGGTTGAGAACGCCGAGCACCACCCAGACCGGGTTGTGGATCAGCAACCCGAAATAACGGCCGAAAACAAGCCACGTGTCGCGCAGGACCTTCATGCGGCTGTTTCTCGCAGCGAACGGCCCGTCTGGCGGAGGAAGACATCGTCGAGGCTCGGCCGATGCAGCTCGACCGTCTTGAGCTGCAGGTTTGCGCCGTCGAGCAGGCGCAGGATCGCCGGCATCGCGACCTCGCCGCGGTCCACATACAGAAGGACGAAGCCGTTCTCGACCTTCGCCTCACGCACGAAGGCCTGGTCCTTGATCACGTCGAGAGCCGGCTGCTGCTCGCCAGCCACGCTCAGTGTCACGACATCGCCGGCGATCGCGCGCTTCAGCTCATCGGGCGTGCCGTCGGCGACGATCTTGCCGTAGTCGATGATGGCGACCCTGTCGCACAGCGCGTCCGCCTCGTCGAGGTAGTGCGTCGTGAGGAACACCGTCACTCCGCGCTCATGCATGCGGCGCACCTCGTCCCAGACCCGAGCCCGGCTCTGCGGATCGAGTCCTGTCGTCGGCTCGTCGAGGAAGAGCAGCTGAGGGTCGTGGACCAGGCCGAGCCCAATGTCCAGGCGCCGCTTCTGGCCGCCCGAGTAGGTTCCGACCTTGCGGTCGGCGGCTTCCTCCAGCTCCAGCATCGTGATCAGCTCGGCGGCCCGCCTGTGCGCCTCCTGCGGCGACCTGCCGTAGAGGCGGCCCTGGAAGACGAGCTCGGTTCGGCCCGTGATCTCGCGGTCAGCCCCGCCGGCCTGGCCGACGTACCCGATCCGCGCGCGGATCGCGGCCGGCTGCGTCGCCAGCTCGCAGCCGGCAACACGCGCCGTGCCGCCGCTCGGCGGCAGCAGCGTGGCCAGCATCCGCAGCGTGGTCGTCTTCCCGGCGCCGTTCGGGCCCAGGAAGCCGAAGATCTCGCCCCGGCGAACGTTCAGATCCACCCCGGCGACGGCTTCGACCTGCCGATTTCGGGACCGAAACACACGGCGTAGGCCATGCGTCTCGATGACAGCTTCTTCCATCGGTGAGAGATTGTCCCGTAGGGCGGCATCCCGCGGCCGGGATGCCTTACAAACTTCTGATGCGAGACGGTTAAGGAATGCTGAATTCGAGCGTTAGGCAGGTAGTGTGAACGTGCTCGCTGACGCGAGAAAGGAGGGAAGGAACGTGAATCTTCGGGTGTTGCGAAGTCAGGTCGGCCAGGGCATGGTCGAGTACGCCCTGATCCTGGTCCTGGTTTCGATCGTCGTCATCGTGATTCTTCTAACCATGGGGAACCAGATCCAGAACGTCTTCAGCAACGTCGTCGCCGCTCTAGGAGCCTGAAAACCTCCCGTTTTTCGAGCTCGAACTGGCCGCCTGGCTACCCTATGTAGCCAGGCAGGCGCGGTCGAGAAACGCCCCCAATCGTTCTTTAACCTGGGCCCCGGAGCCACGCTGTAGAGTTCGTCTGTGGCGGTAGAAGCCCAGCCCGAGCCTTCCTCCATGCCTGCCGGAGCGCAGGTTGCGGCACCTGCGGCGGCGCCCGAGGCGCCCGTTTCGCGCTACATAAACCGCGAGCTTTCGCGCCTCGACTTCGACGAGCGCGTGCTGGCGATGGCCGGCGATCCCAGGCTCGCGCTCCTCGAGCGCGTGCGGTTCCTGGCCATCTTCAGCCAGAACCTGGACGACTTCTTCCAGGTTCGCGTCGCCGGCCTGAAAGAGCAGGTCCTGGCCGCCGTGGCGACGTCCTCACCGGATGGCATGTCGCCTCAAGACCAGCTGAAGGCGATCCGGGTCCGCGTCGAGCGCCTGATCGAGCGTCAGGTCGGCATCTACAACCGCGAGCTCGTGCCGGCGCTGGCGCAGGCGGGCATCGCCATCGTGCGCGGCGACGAGGTGAGCAAGAAGGACCTCACGCAGCTGCACACGGTTTTCCGCGAGCAGATCTTCCCGGTGCTTACCCCGCTGGCGGTCGACCCCGGCCACCCGTTCCCGTACATCTCGCACCTTTCCCTGAACCTGGCGGTCCGCGTCCGCGACCCGCAGCGCAAGCTGCCTCGCTTCGCGCGGGTCAAGGTGCCCCCGGTGCTGCCGAGATTCATCGCAGCCGAGGAAGGCTCGCGTTACGTTCCGCTCGAGGACGTCATCGCGCTTCACCTGTCGGCGCTCTTCCCAGGCATGGACATCGTCAGCCACAGCCCGTTCCGCGTCACGCGCGACGGTGACCTCGACGACGTCGACAGCGACGCCGAGGACCTGCTGGCCGCGATTCAGACGGAGCTGCGCCGGCGCCGCCGGCACGCGCGCGTGGTGCGTCTCGAAGTCGACCCCGCGATGACCCCCGAGGACCTCGAGCTGCTGACGCGCGAGCTCGAGCTTCAGCCGGCGGACATCTACAAGGTAAACGGGCTGCTCGACATGGGCAGCATGCTCGCCCTGACGCACCTCGACCGTCCAGACCTGAAGGAAGAGACCTGGACTCCCACCACGCAGCCGCGTTTGCGCGGCCGGGCCGCCGAGGTGCCGGAGCTCTTCTCAGTCCTTCGCGCAGGCGACGTTCTGGCGCACCACCCGTACGACTCGTTTGCGACCTCGGTCGAGGCGTTCATCGATCACGCCTCGAGCGACCCCGACGTGCTCGCCATCAAGCAGACGCTCTACCGCACGTCCGGTCCCGCCAGCCCCATCGTGCGCGCTTTGATCCGCGCCGCGGAGCGCGGCAAGCAGGTCGTCGCTCTGGTGGAGATCAAAGCGCGCGGCGACGAGCAGGCAAACATCGGCTGGGCCCGCGCCCTCGAGGAAGCGAACGTTCACGTCGTCTACGGTCTGCTCGGACTGAAGACCCACGCCAAGGTCACGCTCGTCGTGCGCCGCGAGGGCAGCCGCATCCAGTACTACCTGCACGTCGGCACTGGCAACTACAACCCGAGCACCGCGCGCACCTATGAGGACATCAGCCTGCTTTCCGCGGACTCCGACCTGGGCGCCGATGTCACTGAGCTGTTCAACCTGCTGACCGGCTACAGCCGCCAGAGCAGATATCGCAAGCTGCTGGTCGCGCCGACCAACCTGCGCCTGGGCATCACGCAGCTGATCGAGCGCGAGGGCGTCGTCGGCGGCCGGATCATCATCAAGGTCAACAACCTGATCGACCAGGAGATCATCGACGCGCTGTACGCGGCATCGCAGTCCGGCGCGCAGATCGACCTCCTGGTCCGCAGCATGTGCTCGCTGCGGCCCGGCGTACACGGATTGTCGGAGCGGATTCGCGTGCGCTCCATCGTCGGCCAGTTTCTCGAACACTCGCGTGTGTTCAGCTTCGGCAACGGAGGCCGCCCCGAGTACTACCTCGGCTCCTCCGACCTCATGCCGCGCAACCTCGACAGGCGGGTCGAGGCGGTCGTGCCTGTCACCGACGCCAAGCTGCGGCAGCGCCTGCAGTCGATCCTCGACGTGTCACTGGCCGACGACGTGCTGGCGTGGGAGCTGGGGCCGGATGGATCGTGGCGGAAGGTGCCGACGGTGCGGGGGCTCAACTCACACGTCAGATTCAAAGAGCTGGCCATCGAAAGCGCTCATGGCAACGGGGTAAGCGGCGTAGCGCATGCTTGAAAGAGAGGTGAAGCTCGGGGCCGGCCCCGCGTTCCACCTCCCCGACCTCGCCGGAGTCATCGAAGGCGTGGCGGTGGCGCCGCCCGAAACGGTGCGCATGGAAACCGTCTACTACGACACGCCCGACCTCAGGCTTGCGCGCTGGGGAGTCTCGCTTCGCCGCCGCGCCGGGGAGGGTTGGACGCTGAAGCTCGCCGCTCCGCCGTCGACGCCCGGCAAGCCCGCGGCGGTGCTCGAGCGCGACGAGCTGACATTTCAGGGCAGCGCGACCAGGCCGCCCGAGGCGGCCCTCGAGGTGGTGAGGGCTTACGTGAGAAAGGCTGAGCTGGTGCCGGTGGCGCGTTTGTCCACAGTGCGCAGGCGAGTGCGGCTGGTCGACGCCACCGGGACGAGGGTTGCCGAGGTAGTCGACGACGAGGTGTCGGTGCGCGACGGCCGGCGCGTGGCGGCGCGGTTCCGCGAAATCGAGGTCGAGGTGCCTGGCACCAACGGCGCGGACGCGGCGTCGGACGCCATCCTGGTGCCCCTGGTCACCCGGCTGCGCGGCGCCGGCGCTGGGGCGCCCGACCCCACTCCCAAGCACATCCGCGCCCTCGGTCCGGGAGCGGTCGAGCCACCCGAGGTCTCACCGCAGCCACTGCCGCCCGCCGCCCCGGCCAAAGACGTGATCCGCAACGCGCTCGCTGACTCGATCGCGGCTCTGCTTCGCCACGACCCGCTGGTCCGGTCGGGACGCGACCCCGAGGCGGTTCACCAGGCCCGCGTGGCGACCCGCAAGCTGCGGTCCAACCTGCGCACGTTCGGCCCGCTGCTCGACCCGGAGTGGACGGAGCCGCTCCGCTCCGAGCTGGGTTGGCTGGCGATGGGCCTCGGCGCCGTGCGCGATCGCGAGGTGCTGCTGGAAAGGCTGCGCGCGCGTGCAGCGGCCCTGCCCGCGAGCGACCAACGGTCGGCGGCGACGCTGCTGCGTCTGCTGGAGGTGGAGATCGACGACCTGCGGAAGAAGCTGCTGGCCGACCTCGACTCGCAGCGCTACATCGACCTGCTCGAGCGCCTGGTCGCGGCGGCCCACTCGCCGCAGACGCTCCCGGACGCCGAACAGCCCGCGACGTCGGTCCTCCCCGCGCTGGCCACGTCGCCCTGGCGCCGGCTCCGGTCGGCGGTGCGCCAGCTTCCCGAGACGCCGACCGATCCGGAGCTGCACCGCATCCGAATTCTCGCCAAGCGCGCGCGCTACGCCGCCGAGGCGGTGGTGGCGGTGGCCGGGGCCGCGGCGGTCGATTTCGGTCGCGCCGCGGCCAGGCTCCAGACCATCCTCGGCGAGCACCAGGACAGCGTCACCGCACAGGCGTGGCTGCGGTCCGCGAAGGTCACCGGCAAGCGCGCCTTCGTGGCCGGCGAGCTCATCGCGCTGGAGCGCATCGCGGCGGACGACGCCCGCGCGAAGTGGCACCGGGTCTGGGAGGCGCTCGACCGCAAGCGCCTCCGCGAGTGGATGCCCTGAGTCGTTCTTTCTATGTCGTAAGGCACGCCAAGGCCGGCAGCCGCAGCCGCTGGACAGGTGACGACCGGCTGCGGCCGCTGAGCAAGAAAGGCCGCAAGCAAGCCGAAGAGCTGGTCGAGATCCTGGAGCCGTACCCGATCCGGGCAATCATCTCCAGCCCCTACGTGCGGTGCGTCGAAACCGTAGAGCCCGTCGCGCGGGCGCGCCGGATGGACGTCAATTCCTCGGCAGCGCTCGTCGAAGGCCGTGGCCTGGACGGGCTGAACGAGTTCCTGCTCGATCCGGGGCTGGATCAGATCGTGCTCAGCACGCATGGCGACATCGTGTGGGAACTGGTCGAGTACCTCGTGAACCGGAAATTGATCAGGCCAGGCGACGGGGGCTTCGCGAAAGGATCGACGTGGGTGCTCGAGGTCGACGAAGAGGTGGTGAAAGCGCAATTCCTGCCGGCCCCCTGATCCGGAGGCTGCGGCGCCAGATGGCCGCGGCCGGCAACCCAACGCGAGCCGCCGGCATTCAGGCGTACATGAAGTCGACGATGCCCTACTACGGCGTCAACATGCCCGAGCTCCGCGCGATGACGCGCACGCTGTTCGCCACTTCGCCGATGTCCTGTCGTGAATGGCACGAGACCATCCTTCAGCTCTGGCGGGGCGCGCGCCGCCGTGAGGAGCGGTACGTCGCGCAGATCCTGCTGGAGATGAAGCCGATTCGCGAGTGCCTGACCCCACGCGACATGACCTGGCTCGAAGAGATGGTCGTGACCGGCGCCTGGTGGGACCTGGTCGACGAGCTAGCGACGATCATCGGTGACGTGCTGCGTCGGTACCCGGAGCAGATGCGTCCCCTGATGCGCAAATGGAGCACCGACCCGAACCTGTGGAAGCGCCGCGTCTCGATCATCTGCCAGCTGCGTTTCAAGCGCGATACCGACGTCGAGCTGCTGTACGCCAATATCGAGCCGAATCTCGCCGACCGCGACTTCTTCGTCCGCAAGGCCATAGGCTGGGCGCTTCGCCAGTACGCGTGGACAGACCCGCAAGAGGTCGCACGCTACGTGCGCGAAAACGAGTCTCGCTTGAACGGTCTGAGCAAGCGCGAGGCGCTCAAGAACATCGGCTAACGTAGGGTTCGGTGACGGTCACGTTGCGGGGACCTGGGCTGACGGAAGACCAGGTCGTTGCGGTGGCCCGTCACGGCGAGAAGGTGGCTCTGGCCTCCTCTGCACGCGCAAAGATGGAGCGCAGCCGCAGGCTCGTCGAACGCGCGGCGACCTCGCGCGAGCCCGTGTACGGCGTCTCCACCGGATTTGGCGCGCTCGCGGGAACCCGGATCGCTCCGCTGCGCCAACCTGAGCTGCAGCTCGCCCTCATCCGCTCGCACGCGGCGGGCGTGGGGCCGCCTGTGGACGAGGAGGTGGTGCGCGCCACGATGCTGCTGCGCGCGCGCACACTGTCGATGGGCCTTTCGGGTGTGCGGCCCCTCCTGGCTGAGGCGCTGATCGCGATGCTCAACGAAGGCATCACGCCCGTGGTGCCACGCTTCGGCTCCGTCGGCTGCAGTGGCGACCTGGCGCCGCTCGCGCACATCGGTCTCGCGCTTGTCGGAGAAGGCGATGTGATCGACGGAAGGTCGGCGAAGCAGGCGCTGCGCTCCGCGAAGCTCAAGCCGGTCAAGCTCGAGACCAAGGAAGGTCTCGCTCTCATCAACGGCACCGACGGCATGCTCGGCATGCTGCTGCTCGCGTGCACTGACGCAGAGCGTCTTTTCAAGACCGCGGACGTGACCGCGGCGATGTCGGCCGAGGCGCTGCTCGGCACCGATCGCACATTTCAAGCCCGGCTGCAGGAGGTGCGTCCGCATCCCGGGCAGATGGCGAGCGCGGCCAACCTGGCACGCTTGATGGAGGGCTCGCAGATCGTGGCCTCGCACCGCCACTCGCAGCACGCGGTGCAGGATTCCTACTCGGTGCGCTGCAGCCCGCAGGTGGCCGGGGCGGCGCGGGACACTCTCGACTTTGCGCGGCGGGTCGCCACGGTGGAGCTGTCGTCAGCCATCGACAACCCGATCGTGCTCGAAGACGGAGCGGTCGAATCGAACGGCAACTTCCACGGGGAGCCGCTGGCATTCGCCGCCGACTTCCTGGCCATCGCAGCAGCGGAGATCGGGTCGATCGCCGAACGGCGCGTCGACCGGCTGCTGGACCCGCATCGGTCGCAGGGCCTCCCGCCGTTCCTGGCCGAGGAGCCGGGCGTGAATTCCGGGCTGATGGTCGCGCAGTACACCGCGGCGGCCCTGGTCGCCGAGAACCGGCGCCTGGCGGCGCCCGCCAGCGTCGACTCGGTGCCCACCTCGGGAATGCAGGAGGACCACGTCTCGATGGGATGGGGCGCCGCGCTGAAGCTGCGCAGCGTGCTCGACAACATCACGTCGATCCTGGCCGTCGAGCTCTGC
>DATEGL010000112.1:0-3588 GCA_035280145.1 Candidatus Dormiibacterota bacterium
CCGCGGAGGACATCCTGCACTCACTGCGCCAGCGCATGAGCAACGACGCAGCCACCGAGGTCGACGTGGCAGCGGCGGAGCACCGCAAGATCACGCGGATGCGCCTGATGGAGCTCCTCGATCGGTGAGCATCTCGACCCACGTCCTCGACACGATGCGCGGCACTCCGGCGGCGGGTCTGGGCGTAGCGCTCCACCGGCGCGAACCAGACGGCGACTGGAAAGAGCTGGGGACGGCGGAGACCGACGCCGACGGCCGAGTTCAGCAGATGTTCGCTGAAGAGCTCGAGCCCGCGGAGTACCGCCTCGAGTTCGACACGCGTCCGTATTTCGAGCGGTCGGGGTTGAGCGCCTTCTACCCCTCAGTGTCCGTGGTGTTCAACTTCGAGGGCGGCCATCTGCATGTGCCCCTGCTGCTGACGGCTTACGGCTACACGACCTACAAAGGCACGTAGACCGTGTCGCGCATCGTTGTTGGCGACAACCAGTACGGCAAGGCGGAGACGCACGTGGTGCGGGTCACGAAGTCCGGCCCGCGGCATGAGCTCAAGGACCTGACTGTCAGCGTGGCCCTGGCGGGGGACTTCAGCGAAACGCATCTCACCGGCGACAACAGCAAGGTCGTGCCGACGGACACTCAGAAGAACACGGTGTTCGCGTTTGCGAAGGATGGGATCGGCGAGATCGAGGATTTCGCCATCCGGCTGGCGAGGCACTTCGTCAGCGAGTTCGCGTCGGTATATCGAGCTCGAGTCAACATCGAAGAGCAGCCCTGGGAGCGGATCGCCGACCAGGCGTTCGTTCGCGCGGGTGCTGACAAGCGCCTCGCCACGGTGACCTGCACGGATGACGGGACCTGGGTCGTCGCCGGAATTGGCGAGCTCGTCGTGCTCAAGTCAGGCGGTTCAGAGTTCCGGGGGTTCATCAAGGATCGTTTCACGACGCTCGCCGAGACGAGCGATCGCATCCTTGCGACTTCGGTGCTCGCGCGCTGGCGCTACGCAAGAACCGAGGGGGACTGGAGTGCATCCTTCGTCGAGGTCCGCCGGCTGCTGCTGGAGACGTTTGCCGGCACTCACAGCCTCTCCTTGCAGCAGACCCTCTACCTGATGGGCGAGGCGGTGCTGAAGGCTCGGCCCGAGGTCGCCGAGATGCGCATGTCGATGCTGAACAAGCATCACTTCGTCGTCGACATGACTCCATTCGAAATGGACAACGAGAACGAGGTCTTCTACGCCGCCGACCGGCCGTTCGGCTTCATCGAGGGCGCCGTGACGCGTGACGACGCGCCGGAACCCGGCCTCGCGTGGTGATGGAGTTCCTCCAACCGTCGACCTGGGCGGAAGCAATCGACATGAAGGCCGGGCATCCGGAAGCGACGCCGATCGCCGGCGGCACCGATGTCATGGTCGAGTTGAACCTCGATCACAACCGCCCCGCGACAATCCTCGACCTCACTCGCATCAAGGAGCTGACTGAGTGGGCGCCACTTGACGGCATGCTGCGGATCGGCGCAGGCGTGACGTACACACGCCTCATCGACGAGCTTGGCGAGCGCCTGCCGGGTCTGGCAATGGCCTCGCGAACGGTTGGCTCGCCGCAGATCCGCAACCGGGGCACCGTTGGCGGCAACCTGGGCACCGCCTCGCCGGCAGGCGACGCCCATCCGCCGCTGCTCGCGTCCGATGCCTGGGTCGAGCTTGCGTCGCGGTCCGGAACTCGCCACGTGGCGGTGCGCGAGTTCTTCACCGGGCCCAAGCGGAACGCAATGCGCCAGGACGAGCTCATCAGCGCGTTTTTGATCTCTCCGGCGCCCGGGCCGCAGCAGTTCGCCAAAGTCGGCACGCGCAACGCGATGGTGATCGCCGTTTGCTCGTTTGCGCTTTCGATCGATCTTGCCCACCGACGCGTCGGCACCGGCATCGGCTCAGCCGGCCCAACGCCACTTCGAGCCGTGGAGGCTGAAAGGTTCATCGAAGGTGAGCTCGACTGGGAACGGCGCCGGCCCTTGACCGAAGCGACGGTGGGGCGATTCGGCGAGCTCGTCGCTGCGGCAGCGAAGCCGATCGACGACGTGCGCGGAACCGCCGCTTACCGCCGCCATGCAGTTTCGGTGCTGGCTCGACGGTGTTTGACGTGGGCGTGGGCGTCCTCCACGTCGGTGGGGAGGTGGCGCGAAGCGCCGCAGGGGCAGTGAGGATCTCATGCACTGTGAATGGCACAGCGCGCGTCGCCGATGACGTCTGGGCCGGCGAGAGTCTGCTCTACGTCCTGCGCGAGCGCCTCGGTCTCTACGGCGCCAAGAACGCGTGCGAGCAGGGCGAGTGCGGCTCGTGCTCCGTATACCTGGACGGCACCCTGGTCTGCGCCTGCCTGGTGCTCGGAGGCCAGGCCAACGGCCGCGAGATCGTGACCGTTGAAGGTCTCAGCGAGGAAACGGTTCAGCGCGCGTTCGTCGAGGCCGGAGCCGTGCAGTGCGGGTTCTGCACGCCCGGGCTGGTCGTGGCCACCCACGACCTGCTTCAACGCGTGGGCCGGCCGTCCGACGCCCAGATCCGAGAGGCGCTGGCCGGCAACATCTGCCGGTGCACCGGCTACGCGAAGATCATCGACGCGGTGCATCTCGCAGCGAAATGAGGGTTGGTGAGAGCATCCGCCGCTTCGATGCCGCGCCCAAAGCGCGGGGCGAGTTCCTCTACTCGTCCGACCTCCACGTCGAAGGGATGCTGTGGGGCGCCACCACCCGGAGCCCGCATCCGTACGCCCGCATCCGCTCGATCGATGCGTCCGCCGCAAGATCCATGCCTGGAGTGAGGGCCGTGCTGACACATGAGGACGTGCCCGGCCAGAAGCTCTACGGGCTCGAGTTCCAGGACCAGCCCGTGCTGGCGTTCGATTTCGTCCGCTTTCGGGGTGAGGCCGTTGCGCTGGTTGCTGCCGACCATCCGGAGCAGGCACGCCGAGCTGCCGCGACAGTCGAGGTCGACTACGAGGTGCTCGAACCGGTGACCTCCGCCGAGGCTGCCCTGGCGCCGGGTGCGCCCCGGCTGCATCCCGACGGCAACCTGCTTCGCCAAGTCAAGATCCGCCACGGCGACCAGGCAGCCCACGCCGACGTCGTAGTGAAGGGCGAATACGAGATCGGCATGCAGGACCAGGCGCCGCTCGGGCCCGAGTCCGGTCTCGCCATCCCGGATGGCAGGGGCGGAGTCGATCTGCACATCGCGACGCAATGGCTGCACGTCGACCAGGAGCAGCTGGCGAGCGTGCTCGGTCTACCCAAAGAAAACTTGCGCCTCACGATGGCCGGCATCGGCGGAGCGTTCGGCGCGCGCGAGGACCTGTCGATGCAGGCGCACGCGTGCCTCCTCGCACTGAAGACAGGCCGGCCGGTGAAGATCTCGTACTCGCGACCTGAGTCCTTCGTCGGCCACGTGCACCGGCATCCGGGTCGCCTCAGTTATGAGCACGGCGCCAAGCGCGACGGGAAGCTGGTGTACGTCCGCGCGCGGATCGTTCTGGACGGCGGCGCGTACGCCTCGAGCTCCACGGCGGTCATCGCCAACGCGACCTGTTTCGCGGTCGGGCC
>DATEGL010000113.1:0-9363 GCA_035280145.1 Candidatus Dormiibacterota bacterium
GTGCATCGCTTTGCCCAGCCCCGCCGATACCTCGGCCAGCACCTCTGGCTTGTCGTAATAGGTGGCCGCGGCGACGATCGCCCTGGCACGCTTCAAGGGATCCTCGGACTTGAAGATGCCCGACCCTACAAACAGACCATCAACCCCAAGCTGCATCATCAGCGCCGCGTCAGCGGGCGTCGCGATGCCGCCGGCCGCGAAGTTGACGACCGGCAGCCTGCCCAGCTGCTGGCACTCGGCGAGTACCTCAACCGGTGCGCCAATCTGCCTGGCCTCGTGCACCAGCTCGGCGTGGTTCATGCCCTGCAGCTTGCGAATGCCGGCGTTGACTGCGCGCGCGTGTCGTACGGCTTCCACCACGTTGCCGGTGCCCGCCTCGCCCTTGGTCCTGATCATCGCGGCGCCTTCGGCGATGCGGCGGGTCGCCTCGCCCAGGTCGCGGCAGCCGCACACGAAAGGCACCTTGAACGGGTGCTTGTCGATGTGGTTTTCCTCGTCGGCGGGCGTCAGGACCTCGGACTCGTCGATGTAATCGACGCCGAGCGCTTCCAGGATCTGTGCCTCGACGAAATGCCCAATCCGGCATTTCGCCATCACCGGAATTGTGACCGCGGCCATGATCGACTTGATCAGCTCCGGGTCGGACATGCGAGCGACGCCACCTTCCTTGCGGATGTCGGCGGGCACGCGCTCCAGGGCCATCACCGCCACGGCGCCCGCCTCCTGGGCGATGCGGGCGTGTTCGGGTGTGACGACGTCCATGATCACGCCGCCTTTCAGCATCTGGGCAAGGCCGGCCTTGAGCTTGAAGCTGCCCTTTACCTCGCCGTTGCCGTTGGGTGCGCCGCTGCGTTCGGCCACGTTCGAAATTCTACGCGGGGCGACTCCTCCAGCCCTTCGGAGAACCTCTGCCCCGCGTGGAAGGAAGCGAGCCGGGCTAGAGCCTTTCCAGGACCAGGGTTCGCTTGGTTGCGTATTCGTGGTCGGACAAGAGACCGTCTCGGTGCAGGCGGGTCAGCATGTCCATCTCCTCGAGAACGTCGAGCAGCGGGGCCATGGTCCTTCGCGCCAGATAGGCGTCCGAGGCTGTTCCCGCCTCCTCGCCGCGCGCGTCGAACTCGCGCACGAAGAAGAGCGCCTTGACCGCCGAAAACGGGATGCCCAGCTTGCGTATCGGACTGTCGCTCTGTTCCGCATGGAGATGCAGGACCACGCCGTAGCGATGTCGCTCGAGTGTGCCGTCGAGGTGACCGCGCAACACCTCACCGTCGAGGAAACGGATGGCGACCTTTCGAGTTGGCGTGTCGGCCAGCTCCTTGTCGCGCTGCAGCTCGACCCACTTCACCGCCGTAAGAGGAATCCAGGCGGTCTCGTTGTTCTCCAGCCCGCCCGCGTCGTCAACCTCCACGAGGAAGTCGGGCTCGTCGAAGTCGAGGTCCCGGGCCACGCCCTCCACGGTCTCGTCATCGAAAAAGCGCACGACTATCCTGGCCATTTCATACCTACTGTACTAACCATCATTTCTCGACACTCCTGCGCTTGTCTTTGAGGCGACGCCTCCCGAGCCGGCGGGCGCATTTGGAACACGAAGCGACGTGGTCGCGAACTGCTTCGGCCTGCGGACGGCGCAGCTTGCCGGCCAGATATGGCGCGAGCAGGGGCAACGCCTCCTCGTGGCTGAGCTCTCCCTCGCGCTGCGAGGCCAGGTACTCCTCTTTGAACCGCAGCCGAGCCCGGTAGAGAAGCGTTTCCACAGCGCTCTCGGACATCTTGAGCGTGCGGGCGATCTGGCGGTAGCTCATGTCCTGGAGCTCGCGCAGAGTCAGCACGAGCCGGTACTTCTCAGGCAGTCGCTGAGCGACATGCCATACCTGCCGCCGAGTCTCGTTCGACTCCTGGACCAGGACGGGGTCGAACGCCCGCGCGGTGGAGGGCAGATTCGATAGCAGCTCGTTGTCCTCCTCCTCCGTGGTGCTGTCGGCCCTCAGATCCCGCTGCCGCCGGCGCAGCTCGTCGTAGCAGAGGTTGCGGGCGACCGTGTGCACCCAGCCGCCGAAGTTGAACGAGTCGTCAACCCTGTCCATCATCCGGAGCGCCTTCATGAAGGTCTCCTGGGCGATGTCCTCGGCGAGCAGGGCGTCGCCCAGCTTGCGGCGCACGAGGCGGTAGATCGAGGCGACGTACCGCCGGTGCAGCTCCTCGAACGCGTGGATGTCGCCGTCCCGGTACGCCCGGACGAGCTGGACGTCGGTCGGCTCGACCCCTTCCTTGCCTTCCGGCCTCTCGTCTAGGTCTGCCATGAATGCCTGCGGCAGGCTACTACGGCGGCCCGCATCAGCATCCCCTCTGGCTCATTTAAAGCCTGCGGCAGGTCTGCTCCTCCCTCTGTGAGCGTGACGACCGAGCTGACGCCTGATGAGCTCAAGGCCTCCCATCCCGGGCCCTTGCTGCCCGCCAGCAGCAGCACCGGAACGCCGGCGGCCTTGGCTCGGAGCGCCACCTCGCCGGGAGCCTTCCCGTAGGCCGTCTGTTCGTCCACCCGCCCCTCGCCAGTGATGACCAGGTCGGCGCCCGCGAGCTGAGCGTCGAAGCCGCTGGCGGACACGATGAGCGGCGCCCCCCGCACCAGCTGGGCGTCGAGGAACCCGATCAGGCCGGCCCCCGCCCCTCCTGCCGCGCCCGCCCCCGGCACGCCGGCCACCTGCTTGCCGAGGTCGCGCTCGATCACCTCCGCGAGCGTGGCGAGGGCGGCGTCCAGCTGCTTTACGGCGTCGGGATCGGCGCCCTTTTGCGGCCCGTAGACGGCGCTCGCGCCCAGCGGTCCGGTCAGAGGATTGGTCACGTCACATGCGACCTCGATCGCAACCGGCCATGGCCGGAAGCCGTGGGCGTCTATCCGTTCGAGGCTTGCCAGCGCGGCGCCGCCGCGAGGCAGCTCCTTGCCGGCGCCGTCGAGCAACCGGTAGCCGACCGCCTGGGCCATCCCCGCCCCGCCGTCGTTGGTCGCCGAGCCGCCGATGCCGACGATGAGCCTGGTGACTCCCGGTTGGCGGGCCGCGAGCAGCAGCTGGCCGAAGCCGAAGGTCGAGGTCATTCGTGGATCGCGGCGCTCGGGCGGGATCAGGGTCAGCCCGCTTGCGGCTGCGAGCTCCACCACGGCCGTGGTGCCGAATCGCCCATACGTCGCCGTGACCGGGTCGCCGAGCGGACCGTCAACCTGCGCCGTCAGGTATTGGCCGTTGTTGGCAGAGATCAATGCCTCGACGGTGCCGTCGCCGCCGTCTGCCACCGGTACTTCGACCACCTCGGCGTCGGGAAAGACTTCGCACACGCCCACGGCGATCGCGTGTGCGGCCTGCGAGGCGGTCATGGTGCCTTTGAAAGCGTTCGGCGCGACAACTACTTTCACGACGAGGCGGGGCGGCAGGCCGGATTCATTCCGGCCGTCCCCCAGCGTTTTCTACCAATTGCCTCCAGACAAAGTGTGCAACCGGTGGGGGCTTCACAGGGGAGGTCTGCCTCCCACGTGCTAATAGACCGGGCTTGTCCAGTCCCTGTACTTCGCCGACTCACCGCGAACAGCGCCGAAGTAGATGTTCTGCAGCTCTTGCGTGAACTCGCCGACCTTGCCGTCGCCGATCGCACGCCGATCGACCTCGATGACAGGCGATATCTGCGCGCCCGTGCCGCACAGCAAAAGCTCGTCGCAGGTGTACAGCTCAGTGCGGTCTATGCTCCTCTCGAGCACAGGAACGTTGAGCTCGTCCTTGATCACCTTGATCAGCAGCTGCCTCGTCACACCCTCGAGGATGTCGTCCGTCACCGGTGGCGTGATGAACGTGCCGTCCTTGACCATGAACAGGTTTTCCGCAGAGCCTTCGGAGACATGACCGTCGATCGTCAGCACGATCGCTTCGTCATAGCCGCCTTCGACAGCTTCGGATTTGGCAAGCGCCGAATTTGCGTAGGCGCCCGTGATCTTGGCTCGGGCCGGCAGAGACTGGTCCGGCACGCGGCGCCATGAGCTCACGATGCACCGAATCCCAGAGTCCACCTCGACGTAATTGCCAAAGGGGATTGCGTAGATGAAGAAGCTCTGGTTGAGGTTGTGCAGCCGAACGCCGATCTCTTCGCTCGACAGATAGACGAGCGGCCGAATGTAGACGTCGGACTTGAACTGGTTCTTGCGGAGCACCTCGAGCGTGTAGTTGACAAGCTCTTCGGTCGAGTACGGCAGCGTCATGCGCATCACATTGGCGGACCGCTTCATCCGCTCGTAATGCGCAACCGCCTGCAGGAGATAGAGCTGCTCTTTCTTCTGGTTCCAGTACGCACGGATGCCCTCGAAGACGCCCGTTCCGTAATGCAGGGCGTGAGTCATCAGGCCGAGCTTGACGTCGTTGTAGCGTGCGAACTCGCCCTCGAAGAAAACCCACGTGTTCGGATGACCCGCCGCCCTCTTCACAGCGGTCTTGGCCCTGGCTTCCACACCCACTGAGGGTAAGTGTAGGCGGGAACCTGCACGAGGCGGCTTGAACCTGATATGAATCCCGCGTGAGCCTTTACGGCATCATCGCCGACCTCCGGCGGGCCCATCCCACGCCGGCGACCATGCAGACACTGGACATGGTCGTGGCGGAGCTGGGCAAGACCCGGGACAACCTGAAAGAGGCCGTCGCCGACCTGGACAGTAAGGCGTTGCCCTCGGGGGGCAAAGCCACCCTCGACGAGCTAGTCCAGCGCGCCAAGGAAGAGGACGTGTACGACCTCGACTACGGTCCGGACCCGTACGACAAGCCGCCTCCCGAGGCGCTCGACGAGGGAACCGCGGGAATCGGTGCGCTGCTCGCCATCTCTTCGATCGTCGGCATCGCCCTCGCGGTGGTTGCCACCGTCGCCGGTATCATCGCCATCTTCTCGTCGGGCAGTGGCTGAGTACTCGTTCGACGTCGTCTCGGAGTTCAATCCGGCGGAGCTCACCAACGCACTCGACCAGGCGCGCCGCGAGGTAAGCACGCGCTTCGACTTCAAGGACACGGCCACCGCGTACGACCTGCGCGGTGAGGTGATCATTGTGGAGTCCGCGAGCGAAGACCGCGCCAGAGCAGCGGTGCAGGTGCTGCGCGAGAAGGCGGCGAGGCGGCAGCTGCCGGCGAAGCTCTTCAAGGCCGGCGATCCGAAAACTGTTGGCAAGGGCCGCGGCCAGATCGAAGTCCAGCTGAACGCCGGAATCAATGACGACCTCGCCCGCGACCTACGCAAGCGGATCCAGAACGTGTCGAGCAAAGTCCAGGTGCGCATCCAGGGCGACCAGCTGCGCGTCGTTGGTAAAGACAAGGACACGCTGCAGCTTGTCATCAAGACGCTGCGTGAGGCAGAAGACATCCCCGTCCCGCTCCAGTTCACGAACTACCGCTAGCCAGAAGGAGCCCGGCCATGCAAGTCATCCCCGCAATCGACATCCTCGGCGGCCGGTGCGTGCGCTTGACCCAGGGCGACTACGAACACCCGACTGTGTACGCGGAAGATCCGGTCGACATGGCACAACGATTTGCCGGCGCCGGGGCCAGGCGACTCCACGTGGTCGACCTCGACGCCGCTCGAGGCTCAGCTAGCAACAAACCGGTCATCGCGCGGCTGCTCGAACGAACGGAGCTCGAGCTGCAGGTCGCCGGTGGGGTGCGGAGCGTCGAGGCGGTGGCGGCGCTCCTGGACGGCGGCGCCCACTGGGTGGTGATGGCCACGGCGGCCGTGCGCGATCCCCACCTGTTCGAGCGGGTCGCCTTCCAGCATCCTGGCAAGATCCTGGCCGCGCTAGACATTCGGGACAACAAGGCAGCCGTCGGCGGCTGGCTGGACACCGACCCTGTCGTCCTCAAGGCCCTTGTCGGTCGGTGGGCCGATCTTCCGCTGGCCGCGGTCATCCTCACGTGCATCGACCGCGACGGGACGATGTCCGGCCCGGACCTCGACACCCTCGGCCGGGTCCGCAAGATGACCCGGCTCGAGCTGCAATACTCGGGCGGCCTCGCCTCGGTGGACGACCTGCGACGGGTGAACGCGGCCGGCGCGCAGGCAGTCATCCTCGGCAAGGCGTTGTACGAAGGAAAGATGACGCTGGAGCAGGCACTGGGAACGTGACCCGGCTCGCGCTGATCGCGACGGCAGTGGTGCTGTTCGCGTGCGGCGGACGCGAAATGCCCGACGATCAGGGCCTGCACCGCGACATCCAGAGCAACGCCGGCGGCGCGGAGGTGACGTTCGACGCCACCCTCCTGATCGACCCGGTCGAGAGCGGCGGCCATGAACGGTTCGAGGTGATTGCGTCGACCGGAGAGATGCTCGAGATCGATCACAACACGACCCTCGCCCAGGCGGTGCCGGCTCACAAGGGCGACGGCGTGATCATCCACGGGCAGCTCTACATCGACCCCGGCCCGCGCTACGGCGTGCACTGTACGCACGCCCACACCTCGAGCGGCTGTCCCAACCCGGGCTGGATCGAGTACAACAACAACTATTACGAGTAAGCGACCACCCGGCTGGCACGTCACCTGGATGCGCAACCTCGTCAGCGGAAACTACGGTCCGCTCGAGCGGCTGCGCCGCGTTTCGGCGAACCTCGCCCGGCGAAGCCCGACCAAGCACTGCTGCGGGAATTACGGCGAGCCCGGTTGTTGAATGACCACAGACGAGGCCCGTGCGGCCGGACTGATCAGGTAGGACCAAACCAGATGCACGCCGTCGTCTTCGAGCGGAATGGCGGGCCGGAGGTGCTGGACTACTCCGAAGTCCCCGAGCCAGTCCCCGGCGGGGGACAGGTGCTGGTTGAGGTCAAGGCGGTCGGCGTCAACTTTCGGGACGTGTACGAGCGCGAAGGTCCCGAATACGGATCGAAGCCGCCCTCGGTCATTGGCGTCGAAGGCGCTGGCACTGTCGCAAGCACCGGACAGCGAGTCGCCTGGCTCGACGTCCCTGGCAGCTACGCCGAACGCGTCGCCGCAGATCCGACCAGGCTGGTTCCGGTTCCGAAGGGTGTGTCCGCGGAGCTGGCAGCGGCGGCCCTGCTGCAGGGCATCACCGCGCACTACCTGGCTCGCAAGTCGTATCCGATCCGGAACGGCGATTGGGTCATCGTCCACGCCGCAGCCGGCGGCGTGGGACTGCTGCTGACGCAGATGGCGAAGCTGCATGGCGCCAACGTGATCGCCACAACGTCCACCGCCGAGAAGGCCGAGCTCGCGCGCGCCGCCGGGGCCGACGAGGTGCTGGGCTACGACGGTTTCGCCGATCGCGCACGGGAGATCGCGGGCGCACCAGGCATCGCGGCCATCTACGACGGTGTTGGAAAGACCACCTTCTATGAGGGTCTGAAGGCCCTGCGGCCGTTCGGCTCGATGATCGTGTACGGAGCGGCCAGCGGCCAGCCAGATCCGCTGCCGGTGATGATGCTTGCCAGGCACGGCTCGCTGTATATGCAGCGGCCAACCCTCGCGACCTACACGCGGACGCAGGACCAGCTGCACGAAAGCGCCCGCGAGGTGTTCGAGCTCATCGCGGCGGGCAAGCTCGAAGTGCGAATCGGGGCGCGCTATCCGCTCGCCCAGGCGCGCCAGGCGCACCTCGACCTGCAGGCTCGGAAGACGACCGGAAAGGTCCTGCTGATTCCCTAACGCCTGCTCGGCGGAGGTTTGCGCGCGACCGTCACCACGTTAGCCTGCGCCACCGGACGGACCACGATCTCGTCGATGTCGACGTGCGGCGGCCGCGTCACCGCGAACAGCACACACTCGGCGATGTCTTCTGCGGACAGAGGCTTGAGCCCTTCGTACACCGCCTTGGCCGCCTTGCGGTCGCCGTGAAAGCGAACGATGCTGAACTCAGTCTCGACCATCCCCGGCGCGATCTCGGTGACACGGATCGGCTCGCCGTTGAGCTCGAGCCGCAAAGTCCTGGTGAACGCGCGCACCGCGTGCTTGACGCCCGTGTAACCGGCTCCGCCCTTGTATGTCTCGAAGCCGGCAATGGAGCCGATGTTGACGATGTGGCCGTGCTTCGCCTTGCGCAACAGCGGAATGCACTCTCGAGTCATCCACATCAGACCGAGCACGTTGGTCTCCCACATCGTTATCCATTCGTCGTCGATTGCCTTCTCGATCGGGTTCAGGCCAAGTGCGCCGCCGGCGTTGTTGATCAGCACATCGATACGGCCGAACTTCCTGGCGACCTCGCTGACAAAACTCTTGACGCTGGCCTCGTCGGTGACGTCGAGCTTCATGGCGACGCCTTCCTCTCCCGCCACACGCTCAAGCCTGTCGAGGCGCCGCGCTCCGATGACGATCTTGTAGCCGTGCCGGCCAAGGGCGATGGCCGTCGCGGCGCCGATTCCTGAGGAAGCCCCCGTGATGACGGCGATTGGTGTCACGTTTACTGGCTGTCCAAGCGTAACCTAGAAAAAATGCTGGACGGGTTAGTCGCGGTCGTGGCGCTCCTGCTGGTCCTGGCCGGAGTGCTGGTCATCGTCGGACCCGGCAAAGTGACCAGACGGCTGACAGGCCTACGACGTCCCGGCCGGCTGGCGACCCTGTTCGAATCGCGACGCCCGCACGACGTGGTTCCTGCGGGCCTCAACCCGAAGACGCAGCGCGTACTCGTGGCCGCGGCCCGCCTGGCGGCGTGGCTGCGCAGTCACGGCCAGGAAGTGGCTGCCCGGGACATTCGCAACGCGGCCGCCAGGATGACGGCCAATGAGCCGAGCGGCCTCTACGCGCTGCAGACCACACTGCGCCGGATGCGGGTCGTCAACATCTCGGACAGCGCGTCGCAGGAACGGTTGAAGGCGCTGGTCACCGAGCTCCACCATGCAGTCCAGGATCGCTTCGAGCAGCTGGAGCTCCTTCCATTCCGCCGCAGCTGAACGAACGGGTTCGCGTCAGCTCGCCGTCGCCGTTCGAGAAGACGATCGGCTTCAGCCGCGCGATTCGCGTGGGGGATCGGGTGATCGTCTCGGGCACCGCGCCCATCTGGCCGGACGGATCGGTGAAGCCTGATGCCTATGACCAGGCGCAGCGCTGTTTTGAGATCATCGCCACTGCGCTCGCCGAGGCCGGCGCGACCATGGACCAGGTCGTGCGGACCCGCATGTTTCTCACGGATGCGGCGGACAGCGAGGCGGTGGGCAGGGCCCACGGCGAGGTGATGCGGCAGGCTCGGCCGGCGGCCACCATGGTTGTGGTCCAGGAGCTGCTCGACCCGCGCTGGAAGGTCGAGATCGAAGCCGAGGCCGTTATTTCTTAGGCTTCGGACCCTTGCCGGCCTCGATGTACTTCTTCAACGACCGCATGTTGTCCCGGATGCCCGCCG
>DATEGL010000114.1:0-7866 GCA_035280145.1 Candidatus Dormiibacterota bacterium
ACGTCCTCATCAGTCCCTTGCCGAACACCTCCGAGTTGAGGAGCGAGGCCACGCCAAGGCCGATGACGACCGAGATCGTGATCACGCTGAAGGTGAGCAGCACGGTGTTCCACACCGCGATCCGGATGCTCTCGTTGGTCAACAGAGTCGTGTAGTTCTCGAGCCCGGCGAACCGGAAGCTGCCCGGTTTGAGCAGGTTCCAGGAGAAGAAGCTGTAGTAGATCGTGAGCACAAACGGGATCTGCGTGATGAGAAACACGTAGACGAACGCGGGCAGCAGCGGCAGCCGCCGTGCCCATGCATCCCGCCGCGTGACGGAGGCGGCGCCCGCGACGCGCTCGCCTCCGCGTACGGCAACCGGGCGGAGGATGCCCCGGTTGACGATCTTCACTTCAGGCCCAGTATCGCGCTGGTCCCGTTAATGCTGGTAGTTCTTGCCGACCGCGGCGGCCATGGCATTGGCTTTCTGCAGCGCGGCATCAACCGACTCGCCACCTGCGATCACTTTGGCGAACTCCTGTGACACCTGATCGCCCAGCTGCTGGAACTCGTCGATGTCGACGTACTGGATTCCGATGTACGGCACCGGGTCGACGGTCGCGTGAGTCACGTCAGCGTGCGCGATCGACTGCAGGGTCACCTGGGCGAAGCCGCCCGCCGCCTGCTGGTACTCGCTCAGCGAGTACGTCGACGTCCGCGTGCCCGGCGGGACGTGGGCCCAGCCCAGCTTGGTGCCGACCAGCTTGATGTAATCCTTGGAGGTGGCCCAGTCGGCGAAGGTCCATGCGGCGTCCTTTTTCTTGCTGCTGGACGGCATGCCGAGCGACCACGCCCACAGCCAGCCCGACCAGTCCTTGACCTTGGTCGGTGCATATGCGTAGGCCGAGTTTGCGGCCGCCGTGCCCGTGAAGTTGCTTGCGCCGACGGTGGCGTCGTACCACATGGCGACCTTTCCGTTGTTGTAGGCGTTCAGGCATTCGGTAAATCCGGCGTTGCCGGCGCCGGGCTCGCCCGCCGACTTGAGCAGATTCACGTAGAACGTCAACGCGTCATGCCACTGCGGCGACGTCAGCTGCGGATTCCAGTTCTGGTCGAACCAGCGTCCGCCGAACGTGTTGACCACGGTGGTGAGCGGAGCGAGCTGCTCGCCCCAACCGGGCAGTCCCCTCAAGCAGATTCCATTGACGTTCGAGCTGTTGACGGCCCTTGCCGCCGCCGCGACCTGGTCCCACGTCGGATGGTCGGGCATGTTGACGCCGGCGGCGGACAGCAGGTCTTTGCGGTACATCAGCATCGACGACTCGCCGTAGAACGGGACGGCGTACAGGTCGTTCTTGTAGCTGAGGGCAGTCTTGATTCCCGGGATCAGGTCGTTGACGTCGTACGACGAGTCCTTCGCGATGTACGGACTCAGGTTCTGGATCCATCCCTTCTTCGCCCACAGCGGAACTTCATAGGTCCCGATGGTGAAGAGGTCGTAGCGGCCGCTGTTCGCGGCGACGTCCTGCGTCACCTGCTGGCGCAGTTGGTCTTCGGGAAGCGTCACGATTTTGACCTGGATGTTGCTGTGCGAGCTGGTGAAGTTGTCGATGAGTTTCTTGAGGTCCGCCATCTGTGGGTTGTCGACCGCGGCCAGCGTGATAGTGGTGGTCGAGCCGCCACCTCCCCCGCCCGCCCCCGAACATGCGGCCCCGACCAGTGTGGCCAGGAGCACAACGATGCCGGCTCGAAGCTTCCTATCACTCATGCCGCGTCACCTCTTTCTTACTAAGCCTTCCCCTGGGCCGCGTGCGCAAGGTGTGACAACGTTGTCAAAAGACAACGTTGTCTGATATAGCACAGATCGGTTTAGACTGCAACTGGAGAATTGCTAGCGTGGATTTGCGGGTGAGCTCGGCAGTCCGCGGAGACAAACGTTGACAGCGGCCACCACCGACAGGTCCCGCTCCACCATGCGCGAGGTCGCCGCGCTGGCCAAGGTCAGTATCAAGACCGTTTCTCGAGTCGTGAACGGCGAATCAGGCGTTTCGCCGCGGCTCGCGCGTCGTGTGATGGCCGCCGCAGACCGCCTCGACTACCGCCACAACCTCCCGGCAAGCAGCCTGCGCCGGGCCGACGGGCGAAGCGCAACGATCGGGGTCGTTCTGGAGGACGTCGCCAACCCCTTCTCCTCGGCCCTCCAGCGCTCGATCGAAGACATCGCCGTGCAGCGGGGTGTGCTGGTGCTGGCCGGCAGCTCGGATGAAGACGGCGTCAGGGAGCGAAAGCTGGTCTCTGCCTTTGCTTCAAGGCGGGTCGATGGTCTGGTCATCCAGCCAGCGAGTCACGATCACAGCTACCTGCTGACCGAGCGCAAGGCGGGCACGGCGATCGTCTTCGTGGACCGCCCACCAGAGTTTCTCGACGCCGACAGCGTCGTGACCGACAACGCTGCGGGGGCGCGTCGTGGCGTTCACCACCTGGTCGAGAGCGGCCACCGCCGCATCGGATATCTCGGCGACCTGCACACCATCGACACCGCGCGGGTTCGGTACGAAGGCTATCGGGCCGAGCTCGCAGAGCAGAAGATCGATGTCGATGAGCGCTTGGTGCGGCTCGACTTGCGCGGCATCGAAAAGGCGGACGCAGCGACAACCGAGCTCGTCACCGGCACGCAGCCGCCGACCGCTCTCTTCACGGGCCAGAACCTGATTACCATCGGCGCGTTCCGCGCCCTGCGACGGCTTGGCCTGCACAAAAAGGTCGCCCTGATCGGCTTCGACGACATCCTCCTCGCGGACCTGTTGGAACCAGGCATCACAGTCATCGCTCAGGACCCGGCCGCGATCGGTCGGACGGCGGCCGAGATTCTGTTTCGCCGACTCGACGGCGATCGGTCGCCGTCGCAGAGGCGCGTCGTGCTGACGCGGATGATCACCAGGGGCTCGGGCGAGATCCGTCCTTGATCGTCGTCTGTGGCGAGGCGCTCATCGACATGATCCAGAACGGTGGCGAAACGCAGCGGTCCGCGCCCGGCGGTGGACCTTTCAACACCGCACGCGCGCTGGCCAGGCTCGGCGTGCCAACCTCCTTCCTCGGCCGTCTGTCCGACGACATCTATGGACGCCAGCTTGCCGCGCTGCTGATCTCCGACGGTGTCAGCCTCGATTACACGAGCGTCGGGCCGGAGCCGACGACGACTGCATACGCGCGGAAAAACAGTGACGGTCTCGTCGAGTACCAGTTCCACATCGAGGGCACCTCTGCCCCCCACCTCACGCCAGAGATGCTGCCCGTGCAGCTTGGACACGAGATCGACGCCATCCACGTCGGCACCCTTGGCCTGCTGCTCGAGCCGATGGCGTCGACGCTCGAAGGCCTGGTCTTCCGCGACGGCGGCGGACGCCTGGTCATGCTCGATCCGAACATCCGGCCCGGCCTCGCGCCTGGCGCCGCCTATCGGGAGCGCCTTAATGGACTGATCGGGCTCAGCACGATCGTCAAAGGAAGCGACGAGGACCTCGCGTGGCTGTATCCCGGCCTCGGCTACGAGCAGGCGGCCGAAGAGGTCTGCGCAGCTGGTCCTGCGATGACAGTGGTCACGCTGGGCGCCAGGGGTGCGTTCGGCCTCCATCGCGGGATCAGGGTCCACGTCGAGTCGCCCCCGGTCAGGGTGGTCGACACCATCGGCGCAGGCGACGCGTTCGGCGCCGCGTTACTGGCCTGGCTGTATCACCACGCCGAGATCCGACCCGACCTCTATCTCGCGGAAGCCGGCCTGAGGGCCGCGCTGGAGTTTGCCTGCATCGCCGCGTCGATCACATCAGCACGTGCCGGCGCCGACCCGCCGTGGAATCGCGAGATGCCCGAGGCTGTCCGTTTTCGCAAGCCAGATTCGTCTTCTTGGAGTTAAGCCTTCGCCTTGCGCTCGAAAACGAGGTCGCCGAAGGTCACGGTCGGGCCCTCCGGCTGAAACGCGTCGGCCAGCCTGTCGTAAGCCTTGAAGCCGGGGTCTTCGTCATGTTCGTGATGCGCGCGCTCGTCCGCCGTCACCACGTGAAGGACATAGTCCTGGATGCCCTCTGACTCCAGGGCGCTGTACCGGCACCGGATGAGCCGCGCCTCGACGAACCGTCCGCGGGACGTGTAGTCGTCCCAGCGCATCAGCTCGTCGTGCTCGAAGAGAGCTTCGAATTCCTTCGCCTTGCCGGCGGCTATATGCAGCACGATCGTCATGTATTCGCGGGCCATGAGTGAATCTAAGCACCGAAAGTACTAGCGGAGCTTGAAGCCACCTCAGCCGGGCTCGATGTGACATTCCGAAATCAAGCTGGCGGCGCGATACGCACGTTTTGCGCATGTTTGGCGCCCAAAGTGCCTATCGCGGAGCCTGACAGGCACCCTTGCCGCCAAATTGCGCAGTCGATGCCGGTAGCCCCCGCCTCAGCTGAGCAGTCTCCGCGTGACCTCCGCCTCCATGGCCGCCTTCAAGGATTCGAATCCTGCCAACGCACGCTGCAGGTCCGCGCGGGCGGTCGCGGCGTCGCCGCGGGCGTGGGCGAGAATGCCCTCGGCTCTGTCACAGCACGGACCGAGAATCGCCAGGGCAGCGGCTTGAGGGCGCGCGAGCGGGATGAATCTCTCGAGCTCGTTCCACTCCTCCATCACAATCAGCGTTTCGAGCAGCACTCGCGCGTGATGCGCTCCGTAGGATCTGCCCTCGAGAGCCCTGGCCTGAGAGATCCGGCGCGCGTGCTCTGGCTTGCCTAGAACCAGTTCCAGCCTCGCCTGCCATGCGCTTGCCCGAGCGACGTCGGCCATGGGATCGCCCACGAGAGCCCTGAGTTCGTAGCCTCGCTGCTCGTCGCCAGATCTGGCCGCCACGACTCCACCGAGGATGGGTCCGTCGCGGACGAAATCACACTCGATTGCGGGATCGGCACGAAATGCGACCAGATGCTCCTCGAGGAAGGCCGGCACCTCGATCCAGCGATCAAGCTCGTACAAGGCCATCAGCACCGCAAACGTGCCGTGCATGAGCTGATGCGGGCTGGTGTCGCGTGACAGGTTGAGCGAACGCATTGCGAGCTCGAGTCCTTCTTCGTACTTACCTGCGACGTTCATGAGCGTCACCGCCGCACGGCGCACGGCATCGCCCTGGTCGAGTCGCGAACCAAGCCGTTCGACCAGTGGAAGCTCCTGAAGCGCCAGATCGAGATTCTCCTGGTGTCGACCGGCCATTCCGCTGAGGATCCCCAGCGCGCTGAGGGCCACCCACATGAGGCGTGGCTGGTCGAGCGTTTGGGCCACGGCGCGGGCCTGTTCCACAGCCTTGATCCGCTCTTCGAGAGGGACCGGATCTGGTTTGTTGCCCTGTCCGAACGGCTCGCTACCGCTGTAGAGTCGCGCGAGCTCTCCGTAAGAAAGCTGAAGAGCTGCTGTGGTCGCTGGGTCCGTCGCATGCGCGAGTCCTTCCGCGACAAGCTCCTCGACCGGATCAGGATTCGGACTTCGCTTGAACGCGCCGGGGCTGTACACCATCATCTCTGCAAGCTTCGAGCAAATCCTGGCTCGATCTGATGAGCTGCTTGTCCGACGCGCGATCTCGAGGGCGTCCATGTAGATCCGAAGCGCCTCGTCTCCGTGATACGCCGAAGCGTGGTCATCGCCCAGCTCCTCCAGGGCGACCATGCGCTCGGCGTCAGTCGAGGAGAGTTCTAGCGCCTGTCCGTGCAGGTCGACCGCCTTGGCCAATGCAAACCGCCGTCGTGCCTCGTCGCCCGCGCTCAGAAGGTGCTGTATGGCCTTTCGCCGGACCGGTTCACGTTCCTCGACATTCCAGGCCAGGTCGGCGTCGGTGCCGGCCACGGCCGACACGAAGTGGTGCGCCATCAGCTCTTCGAATTCCTCGGCGCGATCGCCCGCGATGCCTTCCATCCAATCGCCAACTTCCGCATGGACACGAGCGCGTCGCGCCTTGGGCAGCGTGGAGTAGGCAACGTCACGAACGAGGATGTGCTTGAACTCGAACTCGTCCTGACTTGCCAGGCTTGAGTTCGAACGGGCGGCGATGAGGCCGCGCCTTTCGAGCGACCGGAGTGCCGGACGCACGTCCCCGCCGACGAACCGCTCGAGCGGATCTGCCCAGAACACCTTGCCGACGACTGCCGCCTCCTGCAGCACTCGTTTCTCATTTTGAGGAATTGAGTCGATCCGGGCGGACAGCAGGGCGAGCAGGGAGTCGGGTAGCGGTGTCGAAACCGACTTCGATGTGCCTCGCCAGCGCGTACCGTCGTGCACCAGAGCTCCCTCCTCAATGAGCCGGCGCACGATCTCCTCGAGGAAAAAGGGATTGCCTTCGGCTCTGCGCAGTATCTCGGCAGCAGTCGCCGGCGGGAGATCGGCGATGGTAAGCAGCCCTTCGAGCAGCTCCTGGCTGTGCTTTTCGGACAGCGGTCGCAGCGCGAGCGTTGAGAAGTTCTCACTCCCGCCGCCGAACCCAGGATGCGACTCGACCAGGTCAGGGCGCGCGGTGCCTATCACGAGCAGCGCGCCGGTGGATCGGGCGATGATCCGCTCCAGCATTTCCAGCAGTTGGTCGCCTGCCCAGTGCAGGTCTTCGACAACCCACACCGCGAGCTCGGTGGCCTGGCTGCTTGCAAATCGAGGCCACGCCCAGGCCAGCTCTTCGGCTACCGCCTGAGGGGCCATTTGCGAAAGCCGGCCACCAGCGACGGCAATGCCTGCTGTGGCCGCCAGCCCCTCCAGCATTCGTTCGTCCGACACCACAGCACGCAGCTTGTCCAGAGCTATCGCCGCGGGGTCGTCGAGCCGGATGTCAGAGGCAGCCTGCAAGATCTCGCCCAGAGCCCAGTACGTGATCCCGCGGCCCGCGGCAAGACAGCGTCCCCTGAGCACGTTCGCCTCTGGATGGCTTCGCTTGAGTCCTGAAACGAACTCGCGAACAAGCCTGCTTTTGCCGACCCCTGCCGGACCAAGGATCGTGACTAGGCGGGGCCGCCTGGTATCGAGAACCTCATCAACAAGACTTGACAGCGTCTGGAGCTCCGCTCCCCGGCCGACCAGCGGACTGGTCAAGCCCGGGATGCCGCGCGTCCGTTCCTGCGCTCGCCGAAGCAGCCGGTGCGCTCTCACACTTTCCGGTTTGCCCTTCAGCGCATAGTCGAGTGCCTCATCGAAAACAAACGCGTGTCGGGCCGCGAGATAGGTACGTTCACCCGCTAGGATCGTGTCTGGGTCGGCTTCGGCCTGGAGACGTGCAGCCACGTTGACCGCATCGCCGGACACCAAACGCTGAGCCGTATCGCCGGCCCCTGTCACGACTTCACCTGTGTTTACGCCAATGCGCATTCGCAGCGTCAGGCCGTGGCGGCGCTCGAGGGCCCCGTTGAGCTGGGCGAGCCGCTCCATCATCTCCAGGGACGCGTTGAGCGCGCGTTCGGCGTCGTCTTCGCGCACCGCCGGCACGCCAAAGACGGCCATCACCGCATCGCCAATGAACTTCTCGACGGTCCCGCCCCAGGCGCTGACCGCGGCGGCCATCTCAGCGAAGTAGTCGTCAAGCACTGTCCGGAGTCGTTCCGGGTCGAGGCGGTCGGCTAGCGATGTGGAGCCGATGGCATCCGCAAAAACGATGGTGACGAGCTTGCGCTCCATGCGGCACCAAATACTAGGCTCGCAATGTCTCGGGGGCCGGTCGCCGAGACCCTCTGGGCCTTATCCTGCGCGTCGATGAGGGAGTCCAAGATCGACCTGCTCGGCAAGGTGCCCCTGTTCGAAGGCTGCACGCCCAAGGAGCTCGAGTTCCTTGTCGGTCGCACCGATGAGGTCGACGTCGAAGCCGGTCGAACTCTGATCAAAGAGGGG
>DATEGL010000115.1:0-2310 GCA_035280145.1 Candidatus Dormiibacterota bacterium
CATGGGACAGCGCCTGGGCGTCGAGGAGCTGAACAACTTCGTCCAGGCGATCATCCAGTCGGAGCAGCTTGGCTCCGGCGTGAGCCGCATCCTGCGCGCGCAGTCGGACGAGATCCGGACCCGGCACCTCCTCACCGCTCAAGAAAAAGGCGCGCGGGCTTCGCTGAAGATGCTGATCCCGATGCTCGGCTGCATCTTCCCGACCCTCTGGGTGATCATCCTCGGCCCCGCTTTGCTGCTGGCCATCAAATACCTCTCGGGCGGGTGATCGTGAGCAATCGGCATCGCGGCGAGCGGGGTCAGTCGACGGTCGAGTTCGGTGTTGCGGCGGTCGTGCTGATCCTTCTCGTGTTCGGGCTCATCGACCTCGGACGCGCCTTTTATTTCGCGGTCGCGCTCGCAGGGGCGACGCGCGAAGGCGCAAGGCAGGCCAGCTGGTTCGACGCCGGCACGCGGACCAACCCGTACCTGTCCGACGCCGCGATTCAGGCGTCGGTCGACGGGATCCTCTCGCACTCGGGACTGCCGCCGTCCGTCCTCCAGAACCCGATCACCACGTGTCCTGCGACGTCCGACGGCAACTCACTCTTCAACCCGCCGTACAGCTCGGCGATCTATCCAACGACGCTCAACCAGCCGCTCCTCTTCATCTGCTACGGCAACAGTCCAGGCACCGACTTCGCGTCCCCGCCGTCGGACAACTCCTACAAGGGAACCGACGTGAACGTGATCATCGTCATGAGCTTCGGGCTGACCTCCGGCTTCCTCGCCGATTCGGTCGGCAGCTCGATCCACCTTGTGTCGAACACCCACATGACGGTGGGCGGCTTCTGAGATGACCGGCAAGCGTCAACGCCACGCAGCTGAGCGGTCGCAATCGATCGTCGAGTTCGCGATCATCGCCCCGGTCCTGCTCCTCCTGCTGTTCGGGATCATCGACTTCGGGCGCGTCATCTACTACTACGTGACGCTGAACCAGGCGGTCAACGAGGGCGCGCGGACCGCCATCCGCTCATCGCCGCAGCTACCGACGAACACCGACGTCGAAACGGCGGTCAAGCACCACGCGGTCGACGTATCGCTCGCCAACCCGTGCCCGAACGGACCGGTCACAAGCGCCGCGCCGCCGGCGAACCAGGGCTGGATCTACATCACCGAGCCCAACCCGCCTACTACAGTCGAGTCTCTCTCGCCGAGCCTCGAAAACGCGCCCGGCGGCACCATGTGGGCGCAGAGCAGCGGCACCTGCAGCGCCACCAGCCCGGCCCGTGACCACGCGCCTCTCCAAGTCACGATCCGCTACAACTTCGTCCCATTCACCCCGCTGATCCGGCAGGTCATCGGGACCAACATCATCATCTCGGCGGCGGCCACCTACGCGACGGAGTACTGAGATGGCCGCGCATGTTCGAGGCCAGAAGGGCCAGGCCATCGTGCTGGTCGCGCTGCTCCTGGTGGTGCTCTTCGGGTTTCTTGGCCTCGCCATGGACGGGGGCCGTGGCTACCTCGACCGGCGGAGCATGCAGGCGTCGGTCGATGCCGCAGCGCTTGCTGCCGCCTACAACTACATGAACAACTCGAGCTACACGATGGCCGAGCAGGCCGCGATCAACCAGTTCTCCCAGAACCAGCGTCTATACCTGAGCCCGAACTGCCCTGATCTGGGCACGGTGACCGTGCACTGCACCTACAGCGACTCGACCAATGAGGTGCTCACGCTGAACGTCACCGACAACTCGCCGGTCGACGTCGTGTTCACAGCGACAGCCACCCACCAGATCCCGGTCACGATCATGCAGGTCCTCGGCGCTCAGGCGATGAACATTGGGGCAACCGCCGCGGCGATTGCGCGCAAGCTGGGCACCAACGGCGCCGCCATCCAGACCCTCGCGCCATCCGGATGTCCCAGCGGCGTGAACTCGCTGACTTTCCAGGGCACCTCGACCACCGTGGTGGTTGGCGACGTGTGGTCGAACGGCAACATCTTCGAGCAGAGCGGCGCCGCAGGCGGCAACATCAACGGCAACGTCATCGACATCTGTCCGCCGCCGCCGGCTCCACTGCCGGCGCCGAGGTGGACGATCACTGGGTCGCTGCTCAACGGCTTCAACCTTCCGGATCCGGACTACCCGGCGCCCACGCTCAACCCGACCTCTCAGTCGTGGTCGGCCGGGCCTGTGGAGTATCCAGGCACCTACACGTCAGATCCCCATCTGGGCGGCGGTGCAGGCTGCTACTTCCTGGCGGGCGGCGTCTACAACTTCCAGGCCGGATTCACCGCGCTCGGCGGGTTCGTCAGCAACGAGCTGA
>DATEGL010000116.1:0-9211 GCA_035280145.1 Candidatus Dormiibacterota bacterium
AGCGTTCGCTCGTCGCAAGCTGGGAATTCGTCGATGCCGCTCGGGCACATGAACGCCTTGAAGCCCATGACGCCGCGATCCACCAGCGCTGCGAGCTGATCGAGGTTGCCCGGCACCAGCCCACCCCACAGGCCGTAGTCCACCTTCGCTGAGCGCCGCATCGCCGCCAGCTTCGCGTCGAAAGCCTCGACCGTGGTCGTCACCGGGAGGTTGTTCAGCGGCATGTCGATGAAGCTGGTGTAACCGCCGGCAGCCAGCGCGGCCGACCCGTGCGCGATGTCCTCCCACTCGGTCCGGCCCGGCTCGTTGAAGTGGACGTGGGAGTCGATGCCGCCAGGCAGGACGTGCAGCCCGGTGGCATCGATCTCTTCGCCGTCAGCGTCGAGATCACTTCCGACCTCGGTGATGACGCCGTCCTCGATCGCGATGTCGGCGACCTGGACGCTGCGTGCGGTGACGACAGTGCCGCCGCGAACGATCACAACAGGTCGAGAAACCGGCTCAAGACGTCGATGGCGACTCCGACATCCTCGGCATTCACCGACTCCGCGGGGTTGTGGCTGATGCCACCCTTGCAGCGGACGAACAGCATGCCGACGTCCGTGAGCGTCGACATTACGACTGCGTCGTGTCCCGCGCCGCTGGTCAGGCGGAGCGCATCGCCACCGGCCGCGTCCGAGAGAAGCTCGATCAATCGCGATGAGCAGTACACGGCCGGGTTGTCGCTGATCGGCGTGACTGCCAGCGCGATGTTCCGGTTTTCTGCGATCTGCTCCGCGCCAGCGAGCAGCTGGTGGGCGGTGACTCGCCGTTCGGCATCGTCGGCGTGGCGGACGTCGAGGCTCAACGTGACCTGTCCAGGAATCACATTTGCAGCCCCCGGTTGCACCGCGACCTGGCCGACCGTCGCCACCAACCCTGGCCGGCTCCGGGCGACATCCTCGACGTCGAGCACCGCCATGGACGCGGCAACGAGCGCGTCGCGCCGCCTGTCCATGGGCACCGTTCCGGCGTGGCCGGCCTCGCCCGTGAACACGAGCTCGTACCGGCTCTGGCCGACGATGCTCGAGACCACGCCGACCGGCAGGCCGTGCGCTTCGAGCACCGGTCCTTGCTCGATGTGCACCTCACAGAAACCAAGCAGATCACCGCCGGACCACCGGTCGTCGGCGATTCGCGATGAGTCGCCGCCGAAAGCTCGGATTGCGTCGGCCAGGCTCACTCCTGATGCATCAGTTCGATGCAGGTCCTCCGGCGCCAGCTGGCCGGCCACGGCGCGGCTCCCGAGGTAGGTCGTCCCGTAACGCAGCCCCTCCTCGTCGGCGAACGCCAGGACCTCGATCGCGAACGGCAGCCGGCGGTCGGCATCGTGAAGCCGCTGGACCGCCGCGATCGCCACCATCACGCCGAGAGGCCCGTCGTACTTTCCCGCGTCGCGCACGGAGTCAAGGTGCGACCCGAGCAGCATCGTCGAGCTCCCCGTGCCTGCATAGCGGCCGCGCAGGTTGCCGATGTTGTCGCGTTCCACGACCATGCCCGCCCCGCGCATCCACTCACGCGCGTGCTCATGACATCGGCGCATCGCGTCCGACGCAAAAGGGCGGGTGATGCGGCCAGGCTCATCGGTGCAGGCGGCGAGGACTTCGCAGCGCTCCAACACCGTATACGCGTCGCTCACTGCGCGGCCGTGAACTTGATCTCCTGCGCGCCCTTCCACAGCACGAGGTCGCCGAGCTCTTTCAGGCGTTCGTTGCCGTCGAAAATCGTGGCGAAGTGGTTGCCGGCGAGCTGCCCCATCTTGCTGGCGAACAGGGTCGCGCCGTACGGAAACAGGATCTCCGTTTCGCTCAGCCCGCCGGGGTACAGCAGCAGCTGGCCGGGCGCAGGATGGCTCGTGTGGTTTTCATAGCCGAGTCCGAGCTCGAGATCGCCGAACGGAACCCACGCCGCCTCGCCGCTCCAGCGCGCCTGGATGATTCGGGCTTCGAGCGGCAGCATCTTCTGAAACGCCTCGCAGGTTCTGGGTGCGGCTTTGGTCTCGAGCCGGGCGACGAACCGCAAGTCGCCCACGTTGATCTCGACGTTCATGCGCACATAAAAGTAGCGCCGCCGCCCACGCCGGGCAGCGGCGCTCGATGACGCGATTCTCAGGCTGCCCTTGTCTTTCCCATGGCCGCGGTACTCATCTCGCGACGAGTCGCCATGTTGAAGGCGTAGTAGAGCACCCCGGTGATCAGGAACCCGACCACGAAGGTCAGGTCGCCGAACTGCGGGTAGTGGAATGCGACGTAGCCGACGTACAGCGAGTTGCTGGCGAAGAGCCAGACCGACACGACGAGACCGACGGCCATGGCCACGAAGCCCTGCCAGCGGAAGTGCTTGGTGTCGTAGAAGATGCTCTCGTCGCCGTAGTTGCCACCCCGCATCCAGTAGTCGATCAGGACGACTGCGAGCCAGGGCGCGATCCAGTAGCTGATCAGCAGCAGGAACGACTCGTACTTGCCGCCCGGCGCGACCGAGGCCTGGAAGATCAGGCCGCCGGCGTAGCCGATGACGCCGGCCAGCACGGCAAGCAAGGCTCGCCGCTGGCGCAGCGTGAGGCCCATCTCCCGGATGCCGATGGCGACCAGCGACAACGTCCCGCTATAGATGTTTATCGCGTTGGCTGCCACCGCACCGACGGCGATGCAGAGAAGGGCCAGGTAGTAGACAACGTCTGGCATCGCCCGCTGCAGCTGCGCCGTGGGAATGTCGCTCGGGCCCCATTTGGTCCCGGCCACGGTGGCGAGCAGCGCGCCCGCCAGCTCGAGGACGATGCAGGACAGGAACACGCCGAAACCGGCCCAGAAACCGACCATGAAGCGGTTGGTCGTGGGCGGCATGTAGCGCGTGTAGTCAGACGCGTAAGGGTTCCAGCCCGCCGCGTAGCCGAAAGCGGCCGTGAAGGCGAGAATCCAGCCACCGCTTTCTCCGCCGAACGCGAGAGGCGCCTTCGGGTTGAAAGCGATCCCGTAGTTGCCCTTGACGAAGATGTAAATGCACGCGACCGCGAAGACGATGCCCAGCAGAGGCAGCGCCCAGCGTTCGAAGACGTGGATCAGGTTGTGGCCCAGCGTTGCCACGAGGACCTGCGCCACGACGATGATGAGAAACGTGAGCCAGAACGGAAGGCTCAAGCCTGGCAGCAGCGCCTGGATGGCAAAAGCCCCGCTGACGCTGTTGACGATGAACCAGCCGAATGAGCCCGTGAAGGCGTTGAGGCCGGCCGGCAGGATGTTGCCGAGAAAGCCGAATCCACCACGGCTTTCGACGAGCATCGGGACCCCGAACTTGGGGCCCCACGAAGATAGGACCCCATGGGTCACGGATCCGACCGCGGTCCCGATGATGATTGCCGACGCGGCCTCCCAGAAGTTGAGGCCGAACAGGATGATGGCGATCGTGCCGACGAAAATGGTCGCAAACTCTAGATTCGGTGACAGCCACGTCCAGAAGAGGTCGATGGGCTTACCGTGCCGCTCCCTCAGAGCGATGTATTCGACCCCGCCGGGCTCGACCGTGGCGACTCGGTCCCCGTAGTCGCCCTCCCGGACCGGAACGTGCTGCTCGACTTCCGTGGCCGTTTGCATAGGCGCCTCCCCCAAACGCGCTACAGACCGGACGAGTACGCCGTGAGTTTAGGGAAGAATTAGAGTTCCGTCGATGCTCGATTTGCTGCTGCGCGGGGCCCGCCTCCCCGGCGAGCTGGAGACACGGGACATCGGCATCAAAAACGGTCTCATCAGCGAGCTGGAACCCGAGTCGCACCACGAGATCGACCTCGGCGGCGCGCTGGTCACGCCGGCGCTGGTCGAGCCACACATTCACCTCGACGCGGTCCTGACGGTCGGCGAGCCTCGCCACAACGAGACCGGATCGCTGTTCGAAGGCATCGCGATCTGGGCCGATCGAGTCAAGAACCTGACGGTCGACGACGTCAAGCAGCGGGTTCGCACTGTGCTGCGTTGGCAGCTGGCGAACGGCGTTCAGTTCGTGCGGAGCCACGTCGACGTGTGCGACCCGGAGCTTAAGGCGGTGCGCGCCCTGGTCGAGCTGCGCCAGGAGATCGGCGACCAGATCACGCTCCAGCTGGTCGCGTTTCCTCAGCAGGGGATCATGTCGTTCGAAGGCGGCGAGGACCTCATGCGTCGCGCGATCGACATGGGCGTCGACGTGGTCGGCGCAATCCCGCATTTCGAGCTGACGCGGGAGTACGGCGAGCAATCGATCAAGTTCGCATTTGCTCTCGCCTCGAACAAGGGTCTTCGCGTCGACGTCCACTGCGACGAGACCGACGACGACCAGTCACGTTTTGTCGAGGTCATGGCCGCCGAGACGATCCGGCTCGGGATGGGTGGCCGGGTCACGGCCAGCCACACCACCGCGATGCACTCGTACAACAACGCGTACGCCTACCGGTTGATCAACAACCTGAAGCGCGCCCAGATGCACATGGTCACGAACCCGCTGGACAACTCGACTCTACAGGGCCGGTTCGACACCTACCCGATACGGCGTGGGCATACGAGGGTGAAAGAGCTCCTTGCCGCCGGAATCAACGTTTGCATCGGGCACGACTCGGTGATGGACCCGTGGTACCCGCTTGGCTACGCCGACCCGCTGCAGGCCGCGTTCGTGCTCGCGCACTACGGGCAGATGTCGGGGCACGGTGAGCTGCGGACGCTGATGGACATGATCACCTGGAACCCGGCCAGCGCTCTCGGGCTCGAGCACTACGGCCTGCTGCCGGGCTGCCGGGCGGACCTCTGTGCGTTTTCGGTGCCGAGCGAGATGGACGCGATCCGGCTTGTCGCTTCGCGCAAGCTGGTCATGCGGGGCGGCAAGATCGTGGCCAGGACCGAACCCGAACGTACGACGGTGATGTGGGACGACCGTGAGGAGCTCGTGGACTTCCTGAAGCCCAATTCTCCCCACTAGTGGGGCAATCGCCTGTCGACCGCGCATATGAGCTGGTCAACGGATTCCGAGCCTCACAGGTCGTGCATGCCGCCGTTGAGCTCCGAATCCCGGATCTCCTCCACGACCATCCGATGTCAGCCGATGAGCTTAGCCCTGCGACCGGCGTCGAGACAGCGCGGCTGCGACGGCTGCTGCGAGCGCTGGTGCGCTCGGGGTCTTGATCGAAGTGGAAGATGCGCAGTTTGCCAACACCGAGGTCGGCAGCTTGTTTCGCGAAGGCGTCCCCGGTTCTCAGCGGGCAACGGCAAGAATGCTGATCCCCGCGAGCTACCGCAACTGGGATCACTTCATGGAAACGTTGCGCACCGGAGTCACGGGCCAGTTGCTGGCCCACGGAGGAACGCTCTGGGAGCAGATCGAGCGTGACCCCGAATTTGGGGCTCGGTTCAATGAGGCGATGGCGTGGAACACGAAGAACATGGCCGAGTTCGTCGCCACCGCGGGCGACTTCTCGGAGGCTGCGGTCGTCGTTGACGTCGGCGGTGGCAAGGGTTCACTGGTGGCGGGGGTGCTGGCGGCTCACCCCAAACTCCGCGGCATCGTGTTCGACCTGCCCGCCGGCCTTGCGCAGACGTCGTCATACCTGCTGGCGCTACGTGTTCAGGATCGATGCGCGATCATCGAAGGCGACTTCTTCAAGTCTGTGCCTCCCGGCGACGTCTATCTGCTGAAGGACATCCTCCACGACAGGGAGGACGACAAAGGCGACCGCAATCCTCCGCGTGTGCAGGCAGGCGATGAGCGCGCGGGCACGTGTGATGGTCGTCGAACGCGTACTTCCGGATCGCATCGTGAGCAGCCCGTCGCACCTGAACGCAGCGATGACCGACCTCCAGATGATGGTGCAGCTCGGCAGCCAGGAAAGAACCCTGGACGAGTACGTCCGGTTGTTCGACGCTGCGAGCCTGAAGCTCGATCGCTTTACGCCGGGCGGGGTCTACAAACTGGTCGAGGCTGTCGCCACTTAGCTCAGGGCGTAGATCCCGGGCAGCTCTCGATACAGGCCGGCGTAGTCGAGCCCGTAGCCGATCACGAATCGATCCGGGATTACAAACCCGGTGAAGTCGATCCGCACGGGGATCTCTCGCCGCGCCGGCCGGTCGAGCAGCGCGGCCACCCGCAGCGACGCTGGCTTGAGCTTGCGGAACCGCCTCATGATCGTGTCCGCGGTGCGCCCGGAGTCGACGATGTCCTCGACCAGCAGCACGTGCCGGCCGGCTAACTCGCCCTCCACCATGTGCGCGATCTTCACCCGACCGCTGGTCCTCGTTCCGGCGCCGTAGCTGGCCGCGCGCACGAACTCGAGCTCGGCGGGGATGGACAGGCTGCGCAGAAGGTCGGCCGCGAAAACTGTCGCGCCTTTGAGGATGGCGACTAGCACGAGTGGCGTTTCGATGTCGGCGTAAACCTCGGAAATCTCACGACCGAGCTGGCGGACACGTTTGGAGATCCGCTCAGACGAGATCATGGCGCGACCCGGCGTGTGCCTGGATCGTCGAGTCCGGGGTGTCGCCGCCACAACCTCCGGCATTCATCGACAGTCTAGTGTTGATTGCGGATGCGGAAGGTCTATCGCGGCAGCGACATAGAGGTGAGCTTCGACCTCGATGTCTGCGTTCATGTTGCCGAATGCTTGCGCGGCGAGCCGCGAGCTTTCGACCTCGAGCGCAGACCATGGGTGACGCCCGACGCCGGCGAAGCGGACACGATCGCGCGCGTCATCGAGCTCTGCCCAAGCGGTGCACTGCAGTACCGGCGGCTGGATGGCAAACCCCAGGAGCACCACGAAGGGTCCGCGAAGGTCACACCGATTCGGGACGGGCCGCTCATGATCGTCGGTGACATCGAGGTGAGGCACGACGACGGTACGGTCGAGGTGCTGCCTCGTGCGACGCTGTGCCGGTGCGGCGAGTCGCAGCACAAGCCGTTCTGCGACAACGAGCATCTGCGAATCGGATTCCATGCTCCCGGTGTGAAGTTCAAGATCCACCTCAGCCCGGTCCGGCTGCAGCTGGACAGGCCGATCGCAAAATCCGCCGACCCGCGCGCCGCGAGCTGATGCACGACGTCGACCGCTTCGACCGCTGGGCCGACACGTATGACCGCCACTTCCTGCAGCGGATGGTGTTCGAGCCAGTGCAGGAAACTGTCCTGGAGCTGGCCGCGTCGGAGGTTCCCAGACCGACCGCGATCCTCGACGTCGGTTGCGGGACGGGGCGCCTGCTGATGTCGGCGGAGCGTCGCTTTCCGAGCGCCACGTTGGAGGGGGTGGACGCCGCCCCCGGCATGGTCAGACACGCGCAGGGAGTACTGCCGGCCGGGAGCCGGATCAGGTTTCGGCAGGCGACCGCGGAGAAGCTGCCGTTTGCTGCCGAGCAATTCGACCTCGTGTTCAGCACGATGACGTTCCATCACTGGGCCGATCAGAGTCTGGGCGCGTCTGAAGTCGCGCGGGTGCTCAAGCCGGACGGACGGTGGTTGCTGGCGGACTTTGTCGCTGTCGGGTTGATGCGTTATGTCCGGCGGGTCTTGAGGCTCAGGCAGTTTCCGGTGCGTGGTGAGCTCGACGCGGTGCTTGCAGCGAATGGGCTGCAGGTCGTCGGGGAGAGGCAGGTGCGGGGGTTGAGAGGCCAGGTGCCGGTCATGGCCATCCGCAAGACGGACGGACGATGATAAGAAAGACTTGGAGGCTCTTCTAACCGGCTGGCTCTGATCCGCCGGAGGTGGGGCGGGCCACAACAGCTCGATGGAGCTTGGACTTCAACGAGCTCTCCGCGACCAGGCGGCCCTTGAACCACACCTTCGTCGCCGGAGGCTGGAGGCGCAGCGCTTCTGCCCAGGTCGGGACGGGCAGCAGGACCAGGTCGGCGCGTGATCCCGGCTGCAGGCCGTAGTCCGTCAGCCGCATTGCTATGGCGGGGGCTTCCGTCACGGCCCGCAGGGCGAACGCGAGGTCCGAGCTGTCTGTCAGATGCGCGGCGTGTGCCGAGATCAGCGCGACTTCCAGCATCGAGCCGCGCCCGAAGGGATAGAAGCCGTCCTGGACGCAGTCCTGGCCGAACAGAACGTTGACGCCCGCGGTTCGCAGCTCTGCGATGCGAGTTGTCCCGCGCCGGATGAGGCCTCGGTCCCCCCGGCCCTGCAGAACCAGGTTGGTCACTGGGTTGGAGGCGATCGAGATGGCGGCGCGAGCGCATTTCTCGATCACTCGATCCGCGTATTCGTCGTCCGCGGCGGCCAGTGAGCACACGTGGCCGGCGCACACCCGCCCGACGAAACCGCGACGCAGCGCCTCGTCAGCGACCATCTCGAGCGTCCTGATGGCGCCGTCATCGGTTTCGTCGACGTGCATGTCGACGTCGCGGTCGAAACGTTCTGCAAGCTCGAAGCAAAGCCGAACGTGCTCGCGCTGCGACGGCTCGTCTGGCTCCCAGTGAGGCATGCCGCCAACTACGTCGGCGCCAGCCTCGAGAGCGGCTTCCATCAGGTCGCCCGCGCCAGGGTCTCGCAGCAAGCCCTCCTGCGGGAACGCGATGGTTTGAACCTCGGCGATGTCAGCGCAGTCGGCAGCCGCGGCGAGCACGCCTTCCAGCGGCACCAGGCCGCCGATGGTGTCGACGTCGACGTGCGACCTCAGCCGGGTCGTGCCGGAACGCACTGAATACTCGATCGCCCGCCGGGCGCGGGCCCGGACGTCGTCCACGGTGTAGCGCCGCTTGCGCTCATGAATGGCCGCGATTGCGCCGGCGAGAGTGCCATCGTGCTCCTGCAGGTCGTCCCGGATGAAGACCTTGTCGAGATGGACATGGCCGTCGATGAAGGCGGGCAGCACCAGCTGCTGCCGGCAGTCGACCACCTCAACCGGCCCGGCCGCGGCTCCGGGCGAGACGTCGACGATCCGTTCGCCCTCAACTCTGATGTCCACCACCGCACCGTCCGCCAGACGGGCATCTTGCAAAGCCCACACGGCGGGCTTACCTTAGCGCCGGGCCCGGTTCATAACCTTGGGGCCGGGCGCTTATAGGGGAGGGCGCCAACATGGCGGTGGCAACTGGGAAGCGCGAGCGCGACATCGTCTATCCCGAGGATCGGCTTCCGTGGCCGCAGACGATCCTCATGGGTCTGCAGCATGTGATGGCCATGTTCGGCGCCACGGTGCTGGTGCCGATCATCCTCGGGTTCAATCCCAACA
>DATEGL010000117.1:0-6514 GCA_035280145.1 Candidatus Dormiibacterota bacterium
TACGGGCGCGAATGGGCTTCCTGACCGGCATCGGCGTGGAAAAGAAGCCACGCCACGATCGAGACGGTCGCGAATAGTTAGCGATACAAATGCGCTGGTCGGGCGGGCGAGATTTGAACTCGCGGTCTCCTGGTCCCAAACCAGGCGCTTTTCCGAGCTAAGCTACCGCCCGCGCGTCACGATTCAACCAGACAGCTCTTGCAGCGCGCCCGACTCTAGCAGCGCCCGGGCCGCGGCGGCGCGGTGGCTGTACTTGCGTTTCTCCTCCGGCGGCATCTCGCCGAACGTCTTGCCCGTGCCAGGGATCTCGAAGACCGGGTCGTAGCCGAAGCCCGCCCGGCCGCGCCACTCCGGCACCACCTCGCCGCGCACCTCGCCTTCGAACAGTCGCGTTGGCCGTCCCGGCACCGCCAGCGCTATGACCGAGACGAACCGTCCTGTCCACGGGCGCGGCTTACCCTCCAGTCGTTTCAGCAGCTCTGCCGTGCGCTCCTTCTGCGTGGGTCCGAGCCGGGCCGACAGCAAACCCGGAAAACCGTCGAGCGCGTCAACCTCCACGCCTGAGTCGTCGCCAATCGCCGGCAAGCCTGTACGAGCCGACGCCGCCTCTGCCTTCAAGGTAGCGTTCGCGGCGTAGCTCTTTCCCACCTCGTCGACGTCGGTGTCGAACGCGACCAGGTCGACGCCTGCGCCGGAAAGCAGATCGCGAAATTCGCCGATCTTGCCCGCGTTACCGGACGCGATGACCAGCCGCGGGCGCTTGCTCAGAGCGCGGCAAGAGCGCGCTTCTGCGCGACGATCAGCTCCTTGATGCCCTTGAAGGCCAGCGCCAGCATCGCGTCGAGGTCGGCGCGAGTGTAGGGCGCGCCCTCTGCCGTCGCCTGGAGCTCGACCAGGCGCCCGTCTTCGGTCATCACGCAGTTCAAGTCGGTCGAAGCCTGGAAGTCCTCGCCGTAATCCAGGTCGAGGACCGGGGTGCCGTCCACGATTCCGCAGCTCACGGCCGCCAGGTGCTGGCGGACCGGGAGCTCCTGGATCATCCGCGCGTCTTTCATTCGCTTGAGCGCCACGTACAGTGCGACAAACGCTCCCGTGATCGATGCCGTGCGCGTGCCGCCGTCCGCCTGCAGCACGTCGCAGTCGAGTGTGATGGTCCGCTCGCCGATCTTGCTCATGTCGACCGCGGCCCGAAGCGATCGACCGATGAGGCGCTGGATCTCGTGCGTGCGCCCACCAAGGCGGCCCTGAATCGACTCACGAGAACCTCGGTCGTGCGTTGCCCGCGGCAGCATCGAATACTCGGCAGTGATCCAGCCCTGGCCGCTGCCCCGCCGGTGCATCGGCACGCGGTCCTCCACACTCGCGGTGATCCACACACGCGTGCGGCCCATCTCTATCAGGCACGAGCCCTCGGCATGCACGTTGACGCCGAGCTCGAGCTTGACCGGCCTAAGCTGGTCAGCCGCGCGTGCGTCGCGCCGAGCCTTCTGCCCTATCGCCGAAGAAGTTGTAGTAATAGCGCGGTCCCCTCGTAGAAAAGATATAGCGGGATGAACATGATGAGCGGCGTCAGCGGGTCGACGCCAGGAGTCAGGAAGTTGGCAAGGATGCCCAGGCCGAGGAACCAGTATGGCCTTGTCCTGTGCAACCACTTCGAGGAGACGATGCGCATCATGCCAAGCACGAAAAGAACGACCGGAAGCTCGAAGACGAGGCCGAACCCGATGACCATCAGCAGCACGAAGCCGATGAGCTGGCTGATGTCCGGCAGATACGTGACGTCGGGCGGCGCGAGGTTGCCGAGGATCTTCAGGTACAAGGGCAGCGCGTAAATAGCGACCGACACCCCAAGGGCGAAGAAGAAGATCGTCGCGAGGACCAACGGCAGGATGAACCGCCTCTCGTGCGGGTGAAGGCCGGGGCTCACGAACCACCACACCTGCTGAATCAGCACCGGTGCGGAGATCACAAGGCCGATGTAGAGCGCGACCTTCAGCTGGATGGTCACTCCGCCGGTCGGGCCGAGATAAACGGCGTGCTGAATGCCGGCTCTCGATACAAGGAGACCGATCACGTGGCCGGAGATGAAAAACGACCCGATCGTCGCGATGCCCCAAGCGATGAGGCAGACGATGAGCATCCGGCGCAGCGCCTCCAGGTGCTCGAGGACGGACATGCGCTGTTCCTCGATCGGAACATGGGCTCGTGGGGCGCGCTGGAGGACCCTGCCTAAAAGGGCCACAGAAGCGACCTCAGGTCTTCGGCGAGCTGGTTGTCTCGGACGAAGTGGACGGAGTCGAGGGTGTTGACGGCGGTGACGCCGGCGCTGGAGGCTCGGCCTTCGTGCTGGCCGCGCTAGTGACCTCGCTGGTGAGCTCGTTGGTTGCCTTGCGGAACTCGCGCATGGCCTTCCCGACAGCTCCGCCGAGCTCTGGCAACCGCCCCGGGCCGAAGATGATGAGAACGACGACCAGGAGCGCCACGATCCAGAACCAGTGAATTGGCATTTGAGCCGATTATAGCCCTCGGTCTGTAAGCCGAAGCTCAGCCCGGGGTCAGGAAACCTTGATGGTGATCGCGATGATCGTGTCGGTCACAGACAGCACCTGGGCCTTGTCCAGGCCTGAGGTGACGGTGCCGAAGCGGTTGTAGACGGCGGTAGGCCCGCTGCCAGGCCAGCTCGTCTTGACGATGAAGAACTGGCTGCCGTTGACGGGCCCTCCGGGCACCCGTGCCATCCCCACCGCCCCCGGGTCCCAGGGCGATCCGCTGGGCTCCTCGGGAAGCGTGTAGCCCGGCCCGCCGCGGCCGTCGCCGCGCGGATCACCTCCCTGCACCACCCAGTCCTCCGCCTTCCAGAAACTCAGGCCGTTGTAGTAACCGTGGAGGGCCAGCACCACGAAGTTGTTGACGGAGACAGGCGCGACCTCCGGATGCAGCTGGATCACGACGTCGCCCTGTGTGGTGGTGACCGTCGCCTGCAGCTTTTGGGACGCGATGATGCACATCGGCTGCCGGCCGATGAACTCGTGGCTCGCGATCTGGGTCGAGGTCGTGCAGCCGGCCAGCGCGGAGGGAACGATCGGATCGGTGGCGTGCTTGATCAGCAGCCCCGAGCCGACCACGACCGCGAGGACGACGGCCATCACGAACAGAGCTATCCATGCCTGGCGCCCATGTGGCAGCGAGCCCTCGAGCTCGTCGGGTTCGCCCGCCGCTGGGCGCCTCGGCGGTCGCTGCTGGCTCACTTGCGCGCTGCTGCTTCGGCGATCGCCTGGACTAGGCCGTGCGTCGTGTACTCACGCGCGACGATCGCCACGTCGAGGCCCAGCTTGCGCGCGCTATCCGCGGTCACCGGGCCCATGCAGGCGATCTCTGCGTCGCCCAGGATGGCCGGCAGCCGGTCTTCTGGAAACGCCCGCACGAAGTTGTACACGGTCGACGAGCTCGTGAACGTGATCACGTCGACTCCTTCGCCCTCGAAGAGCCGGAGGAGCGCCGGCCCAGAGGAGGCGGGGCACATCGCGCGATAGACAGGCAGGATCTGGACTTCAGCACCTCGATTCGCAAGCAGCGATGGTAGAGCGTCGCGCGCGATCTCCGCTCGCGGCACGAGCACGCGCAAGCCCTTCATCTCCCAGCCCTCGAGGGCGTTGGCGAGCCCTTCAGCTGTGTACTCGGACGTCACCAGCTCGGGATGCAGGCCGTGGTTGCCAAGCGCGTCGGCAGTCTCCTGGCCGATCGCGCAGAGCTTTGAGTTGTGGAGCGCGCGCGAGTCGAGGCCTGTCGAGAGGAGCATCTGGAAAAAGATGTCGACCGCGTTGGCCGACGCGAAGATGACGAGCGCCGTCCGGTCGAGGTTCTTGATCGCATTCTTAACCCGGTCGTCCGTGGGCAGGCGCTGAATTTCCAGGGTTGGAATCTCGACCACCGCAGCGCCAAGGTCCACCAGCTCACGCCGGAACGGGTCGACCTGGTGCCGGGCGCGGGTGATCAGGATGCGGCGCCCATGAAGCGGGCGCTTCGACAGGGTGTCGAGCTTGTCGGACATTGTCACGCCGGGCCCGAGCACGAGCAGCGCGTCGCCGCGCAGCCCGTAGGTGGCGGCCTTGCGCGCAAGCTCGCCCAGTGGCGCGCTGACGCGATGTTGACCCGATTGGCCAGGGTTGAGAATGAGCGCCGCGGGGGTCTCCGGAGCGCGACCGTTCTGCAAGAGCGCAGTTATTCCTGACTCCCACCAACCGGACGCCAGCCGAAGCACAACCGTCTCGCCCCCCGTGACCAGTCCGAATCCGATGGAGGCGGAAAGACCTTCGATCGTCAGCGGAATACCGCTCATCACCGGCGCCGCAAGTTCGACGATCAATCCGGGCACCGCCTCGAAGTCGATGCCCGCGCGTTCGAGTCGTTCCGCGATCTCGCTTCCATTGGAGAACGCATATGGATTGCCCGGAAACAACACCGTGACCCTGCGTCCGTTGCGCGCGAGTCGCACGATCTCGTCAACCGATTCAAGCGGAGCGACGTCGGCATTGGCCGGCGCAAGGTGCAGCAAACCCACGCCGCTGCCATCCAGGTTGCGAATGACGTCGGCGTTCTTTACAGCTTCGACTGCCTGCACTGTGGCGAGGCCTGGATGACCTGGTCCGACACCGACGAGCCTGACCCTGCTCATACCACCACGCACATCCCCACCCGGGACATGGGGAGACAGATTAGAGCTTTCGACTGACCACGTAGTCGGCCAGCGATGCGAGCGTGGAGAGCGCATCGTTGGGCGGTAATGATTTGAGAGTTTCGCGCGCGGAATCGGCGTGATGACGTGCCTGTTCCAGCGCCATCTGCGGTCCCTTGCTGTTGCGAACCGCGTCAGCGATGCGCCGCGCTTCAGTCGCATCGAGCCGGCGGTTGTTCTCGATCGACACCGACGCGAGCATCAATGGCAGCGTCGCGAAGCCTTCGGCGATGTCATGACCGATTGGCTTGCCGACCTCGTCTTCGGCGCCCATGTAGTCGAGCACGTCGTCGGCAATCTGAAACGCCAGACCCAACGATCGTCCGTATTCGGTAAGCGCAGTGGTCTGCTCGGCGTCAAGTCCGCCAAGAAAAGCACCGATGTGGCAACACGCGGCCAGCAGCAGCCCGGTCTTCGCCTCGATCAGGCGCATGTACTCGCCGATGTTGCTGTCGTAGTGGTAGCGAACCGCCTGCTGCCGCACCTCGCCGGCGCAGATGCCCATCACCGCGTCGGCGAGGATGACAACCACTTCGGGCATGTTGGTCCGCGCAGCGAACTCGTACGCCTTGGCAAAGTAGAAGTCACCAATCACGAGCGCGGGCTCGTCACCGAGCGCGGCGGCGACGGTCGGCCGGCCACGACGCGTGGGCGATCGATCGATGACGTCGTCGTGCACCAGGGTCGCCGCGTGCGTGAGCTCCACCGCCATCGCCGCCGGCGTCAACAGCTCCAGGTCGTATGTTCCGCACATTCCGGCAAGCAGCACCAACGCCGGGCGCAGTCGCTTGCCGCCCGCGGCGAACAGGTCCGACATAGGAGGCGCGACCTCGGGAGGGTCTGACTTGATCTCGTCGCGCAGCGCTTCCTCGATTGCTGCGAGGTCTCTGGCCACAGGGCCAAAAAGTTGCGGGTCTTCCGTCAAGCGCCCTTGACCGACAGCCGATAGCCGAGACCCGGCACTGCCTCCAGGCTCACCCCGATGTTGGTCCGCTCCGAGAGCTTGCGCCGCAATCGCTGGACGTGCGGGTCGACGGAATGATCGTCGAGGTCATGCGGATATCCCCACACCTTGTCTCGCAGCTGGGCCCGCGTCAGAACGCGCTCCGGATTGGCGGCAAGGACCGCGAGCAGGTTGAACTCGGTCATCGTCAGCGTGATCTCGTCGTCACCGACCTTGACGCGGCGCGCGGCGTTGTCGATCTGCAGCGCACCGATGCTCAATACCCCTTCCCGCCCGCCGCCGGTTTCGGCGAGCGCCGACCTCCGCAGATGCGCGTTGATGCGCGCGGCGAGGATGCGAGAGTCGAAGGGCTTGGTGATGTAGTCGTCGGCGCCGACCTCCAGGCCCACGACCTCGTCCATCTTCGTGGAGCGACCGGTGAGCATGACCATCGGTGCGACGACGCCCTGACGGCGCAGCTCGCGGATCACCTCGGTGCCGCTGATGTCCGGCAGGACCCAGTCGACCAGCACAAGGTCGGGCTGCGTGCTGCGCCCGAGCTCGATGGCCTGCCCCCCGTTCCCCGCTTCCACCACGTCGTGACCCTGGAGTCGGCATACCTCCGCCACCAGCAATCGCACGGGCACGTCATCTTCGATGATCAGGATCCGGCGCCGCCGCCGTGGCGGCTGGCTGCTCAGTTGTTTGGTGGAGGCGCGAAACCCACCCGTCGCGACTCACGGGCTGCGCGCTTCACGCGGCGCATCAGGATCACGCGTTTCTCCCCCCCGTCCAGCACGCTGGCCAGCTCCCAGCCGTCGGCCGCCGCCTCGTTC
>DATEGL010000118.1:0-31646 GCA_035280145.1 Candidatus Dormiibacterota bacterium
GTGCATCGACGTCTCGGTCGCTTTCGGGAACTCGGCCGCGCCGGTGACCATGAACGTCGCCGCCTGGAACATCACGTAGCGGCGGATCATCTCCGCCACCTGGTCGGCGGGCGGCGGCTCGGGCTCGATGGTCCTGATCCCACCGACGAAGTTCTTGTTGAACAGCCCTTCCGGCACGCCGCTCAGCGGCACCGCCCCTGGCAGCAGCGGCTCGGCGCTGACGTTGCGGAGGTGGAACAGGGGCTCCGGGTCATTGATCGTCTCGCGCAGCCGTCCGCCGCGGACCTGGATCTCCGCGGTCAGCCGCTGGAACGAGGTCAGAACGTCGACCTTGGTCCACGAGAGGTTCGCCGAGATCGATGCGCCGGTCGTCGACACAGCGGGCAAGGATAGCGCTCGGCCCCGAGAATGGACGCATGGAACTGAACGCCTTCATCTCGCTTGCCGAGGAGGAGGGTTCAGGCGAGAGGGTCGCGGTCAAGGACCTCGTCGACGTGAAAGGGATGGTCACGACAGCCGGCGCGATCATCCTCCCCAACGTCCCGGCGACGGACGACGCCCCGTTGATCAAGCGTCTGCGGGCCGCCGGCTGCGTATTCGTCGGTAAGGCCAACCTCCACGAGTTCGCGTACGGGGTGACCAGCATCAACCCGCATTACGGGACGGTACGCAACCCGCACGATCCGACCCGAGTTGCGGGCGGATCTTCGGGGGGCTCGGCGGCCGCCGTCGCTGCGCAAATGTGCGACTGGGCGATCGGCACGGACACCGGCGGCTCGATCCGCATCCCCGGCTCGCTCTGCGGTGTGGCTTGCTTCAAGCCGGCGTTCGGCAGCATCGACGTCGGCGGTGTCATCCCGCTCAGCTCATCGCTGGACACACTCGGGCCAATGGCTCCCGACATCGCGACCACGGCGCACGCCTTCTCCTTGATGTCGGGTGAGCCTGTTTCGCTGGATGCACTGGCGCGGCCACGCCTGGCCGTTCCGGCAGGCTGGGTGACAGGCCTCGACGAGCCGACTGCCACCGCGTGGGCGGCGGTCGCAGGTGAGCTTCCGGAGATCGACTTCGTCGATCGGGACAGGTTGTACCGGGTCGGCCTGACGATTCTTCTGTACGAGGCGGCCGCGTATCACCGGAAGTGGGCGACGGAAATGCCCGACAGGTACGGCGCCGATGTGCTGCGCTTGATCCGGCGGGGTTTCGAGGTCGCGACCGCCGCCTACGAGCAGGCGATCAGGGACCGCGGCGAGCTGGAGCGTGAAGCGCTTGACGCGATGGATGGCGTCGACGCGTTGCTGCTGCCCGCGACCGCGATCGTGGCTCCGCCCGAGAAGACCGCCGACGACGTGCGCGAGCCGTTGTCCCGGTTCACGCGCCCTTTCAACACCACCCGTCAGCCGGTGGCCGTGCTGCGCGCTCCGGGCAGTGGCCTTCCGGTGGGCATCCAGGTCGCCGGGAAGACGAATGCCGAAACCCTTCGCGCGGCGGCCTGGTTGGAGCGGCAGTGGAGATGAAATCGAAGGAGCTCTACCCGTCGATCTTCAGCCGCCACGCCGGCGCCTACCAGAGGCGTTTGAACGAGATCATGAGGCGCGGCCAGGCGCAAGGGCGCCAGCGAGTGATCGAGCTCCTCAACGTCACTCCCGGGATGCGGGTGCTCGATCTTGCGTGTGGACCCGGAACGCTGAGCGGGCCGCTCGCGAAGCAGGTCGGACCGGATGGCGAGGTGATCGGCATCGATCTCGCGCCCGGCATGATCGAGCTAGCTCGCGCCGCCGGACTCCCGAATGCTCGGTTCGAGGTGATGGACATCGAGCAGCTCCTCTTTCCGGACGCGACCTTCGACGCGGCCGCGTGCGGGCACGGGATCCAGTTCGCGCCCGACCTGGGCAGTGCGTTGCGTGAAACGCGAAGGGTGCTGCGGCCGGGGGCGAAGTTTGCCGCGAGCGTCCCGGTCGGCTCGCAAAAGGAGCGCCCCTGGGCGTTGGTGGAGGATGTGGTCAATCGATATCTGCCTCCCGCTCCCCAGGCGGTGGACCAGCAGGCGACCAGAGCTGTCGTGGCCGACGTCGACGCGTTTCGGACTGCGGCGATCGACGCAGGGTTTGATGAGGCAGTGGTCGAGGTGACCGGCGAGGTCGTGCGCTGGAAGTCTGCCGGCGAGCTCGTTGCTCTGTTCATGAGCTGGTGGGACTGCGCCGTCCGGCTGGAGGGCGTCAGCTCAGAACGGAGCAAGCAATTTGCCGAAGAGGCGCTGGTCGCCTTGACGAAGAACTATCCGGGCGTAATCGAGACCCGCGAAAGCAATCACGTGCTCTTCGCGACAGCCTGATGCGTCGCGCCGCACCGTTGTTCCTGGCCATGATTTCAGTCTTCACCGCTTCGCCATCCGTCTCCGCCGCCTCGACTGCGCTCGACCCGCCCCAATATCGCGCCCTGTGGGTTGACGCCTTCCATGACGGGATGAAGTCGCCGGACCAGATCGAAAAGCTCGTCGCCGACGCCCAGCGCGCGCATCTGAACGCGCTGCTCGTTCAGGTTCGCAAGCGAGGCGACGCCTACTTCAATCACCGGGACGAGCCGCGTGCCGACGACATCGATGGTCCGCGCGGATTTGACCCACTCGCCTACGTGATTCGACTTGCGCACCGGGCAACTCCGCGAATCGAGGTGCACGCCTGGCTCAACACATTCTTTGTCGGCGACACGAGCCGCGTCTACGTGCAGCATGGCGGCACGTGGGGCACCCGCACCGCTGACGGCCAGACCGGCGGCTTTCTCGATCCGGGGGTGCCGGAGGTGCAGCTCTATTTGCATCGGGTGTTCATGGACGTCGCGCGCTACTACGACGTCGACGGCATCCATCTCGACTTCGTGCGCTACCCAGGCTCGGGCTGGGGCTACAGCCCCGCCGCGGTCGACCTGTACATGCTCGAGGCCGGCACCTCGAGCCCGCCTGATGACTCCAACCCGAGCTGGCAGGCATGGCGGCGCGCCCGCGTAACCGGATTCGTCCGCGACCTGCACCACGCCCTCCAGCTCGAGAAGCCGGCGGTCAAGTTGAGCGGCGCGCTGATCTGCTATGGCGGCGGGCCGGTCGCTCAGAGCGACTGGGCTCGAACCTCCGCCTACACGTCCGTGCTGCAGGACTGGCGTGACTGGCTCGTCAGCGGATACCTCGATTTCGGCGTGCCGATGAACTACGACAGCGACTGGAGCCCGCGCGAAAAAACGTGGTTCGACCACTGGCTCGGCTTCGAGAAAGACTCGGGCTTCGCTCAGCATGTTGTGATCGGCGTTGGCGCGTTCCTCAACTATCCGGAGGACACGTTGACGCAGATCCGTCGCGTGCTGGCCGGATCAACCGGGGGCAATCGGGTGCTTGGAGTGGCGATCTACTCGTATGCGTCGACGTCGGTCTACGGGAGCGACGACTTCTACGGGTCGCCGGACCTGGCTAGCGGCCTGCCCCGGCAGCCTTACGCGGGCGGCATCACGACGGACGAGGGACTCGAGGCGCGCGCGATCGCGTTCAACGATTCGTTCATGACCCAGCTGGCCCGACCCGATGGATACCGAGACGTGAAGCTTGGCTGGGTGGCGACGCTGCCGGTCTTCACACAGCCCGCCCCAGTGCCGGCGCTGTAGGGGTGCCGCGCGCCAGCGTGATCTTGCGGCTCCTCGCTTTTGCCGTCGCCGCAGGCCTGGCTCTTGCGGGCGTCCAGCCGGTCGTTGCGGCCGGCACCGGCTCCATCGACCTGCGTTGGGCATTGGGTCTGACCGGGCCGGCGATGCTCGCCGCCGGGCTGGTCTTCGGGGCGGGACGGCTTTTCGACCACGGCGACCTGGAGCAGCCGCCGTGGTACTCGGCGTGGCTCCTCATCCCTGGCTCGTTCCTTCTCGCGGGCGCGGCTGCGATGTGCATCTTCGGCGCCTTTGTGGAGCTCCCGATGATCGCAACGACCATGTGGGCCTTGCTGATGAGTGGCGTCGGCCTGTGGGCTGCGGCCATGATGCTGGTGCGCAGCCACTCTCACTAGCAGCGGCTAGCCGAGACCCGGACGTTCCTCCGACGGCCAGCGGGACTCACAGGTCCTTACGAATTCGAGGATCTCGCTCAGCTGAATGCTCAGTGGCCGGTTCCGGTGACTGGCACGACGCCGCTCCATCTGCCGCTGGTAGAGCTTGTAGTTCTCGCTCATCTCACACTAGAGATTAGGTGCGGCCTGCTGCGGTCAAAAGGTGCGAAACACCTGATCTGATCGGGCGCAGATACCCGAAATCGGGTACCTGCGGCTACGCCAGCGGTGCAGCCTTTGGCGTGGCGGCGCGAGACAGGCGGTCGCGGATCGCCCGCCGGCCGCGATCGAGCGCCTGCGGCCTGTCGCCGACCTTGAACCCCGCATTGGCGCCGCCCATCAGGCTGTCCAGCTCCCACGCCAGCTGCTCGGGGTCCACAGAGGGATCGATCTCGCCGGCCTGCTGCGCTTCGCGGACGGCGCGCTCGAGGCTGTAGCTCCAGTAGTTCTTCTTTCCGAGCACCGAGTCGCGGACCGGTCCGGGCCGGCGGCTGTCGTACTCCTCGGCGACCGCCCAGAAGAAGCACCCGCCCGGGAACACGCCTCGTTCGAGGTAGGAGAGCCACGAGTTGCACAGAGCCCACACGCGGCCCACGCCGCGTGGCACTTCCAGCGCGGGCCGTATGACCTCGTCCGTGAAGATCTGAGCCGCAGTCTCGATGGTGGCCAGATGAAGCTCCTCCTTGGAGCCGAAGTGGGCGAAGAGTCCGCTCTTGCTGATCCCGAGGTCGCTGGCAAGGCGCTGGAGCGAGACCGCCTCGAGACCTTCTGCCGAGCCGACACGGGCGGCGTGAAGCAGGATTGCCTGCCGGGTCTTCAAGCCGCGCAGACGGCGCCGGTCGGTCGACTCCGCTACAGCCATCGCCGCAGATATTAGCACGAACGGTCGGACACTCTTGACTTTATACGACCGTTCGTGCTATTTCTTTGGTTGGAGGTTGGGCACATGATCGAGATCGAATCCGGATGCGGCGGTCGGCCCGGGCTGGCGAGCCTCGAGCCATCCGATACGGCGAAGGTGTTGGGCTTCTTCGGACGGCTCTCCAGGGAATCGGTTTACCAGCGCTTCTTCAGTCCTATCACCAAGCCAGAGCGGTTCACGGCTTCCATCCTTCACGTCGACCACCACGACCGCGAAGCAGTCGCCGCGGTGGAGGGCGGTGAGGTGGTTGGCATCGCCCAGTATTCGCGGTTGCCCGATTCGCGACAGGCGGACCTCGCCGTCGTCGTCGCCGACGACTGGCAGCGTCAGGCCATCGGCACTCGGCTCATAGCGGCGCTGGGCGATCGGGCAGTGTCGCACGGGATCGTGGCCTTCACGGTCAGCGTCCAGGGCGACAACTACGGCGTGATGCGCCTGCTTCGGCGCGTGAACCCGGACGTGCGTCTGAAATTTTCGAGCGGCGTAGGTGAAGGGGTGATCCCGCTGTCATGAACACTGAAGAGAGGTTGCGCGTACTGCGGGCGACCAGGGAGCTGGGAAGTCTCTCCCACGCTCTGCTGCTCGCTCTTCTTCCCCATTTCGACGAGCAGTGCGTCAGCACGGGCGCGCAGCTGGCGCTCGAAGGCCGGTTGGCCCACCAGTTCCTGATCGTGGCGAGCGGATCTCTCGAGACATGCCGGCGAGGCCGGGCGGGCAAGCTGGGCCGTGGCGACACCTTCGGGTGGCGAGCAATGCACGACCGCGGTGTCAACGAGGCAAGCGTCACCGCGCTGTCAGAGGCCCATCTGCTCCTGATGAGCCACGAGCAGTTCCGCGCAGTCGACGGTCTGGCCGTTTAGCTTCGCCTGAAATCCTGGTGCTGGCGGTTGGGTAGGCGGTCGTGTGGCTGGTCACGGTGCCGTGGTGCGTGCACTCACCTTCGGCGCACACGCGGTTGAACGCGGCGGTGTCCTGAGCCATCTGGCCGAGGATGGCGGCCCCCCGCAATGCGATGCCGAGAAAAACCAGCCCGACGGCGGCAACGCCGGCGTCGAATGAGCTCCACCCCTGGTGAGGCAGGAAAACGCGTGACGGCATTCCCGCAGCTCTAGCCGGCGGCTCGCGAGTGCATCATGCCGGCGCCGCCGGCGAGGGTTCGCCGCAGACTCACCGCGACCCACATCCGGTATGGGCGCCAGCTCCCGGCGAGCTCCTCGAGCCTGGCGAGGTCCGGCTCCTGTGCGAGCTCGTACTGCTCGCGGATGGCGCCGAGGAGGCGGGGTTCGGCCGTCGGGAGCTCATCGACCGCACTCAGCGCACGGAGCCTGACCAGCTGCGAACCGAACTCGCCGATGCCTTTCAATCGCTGGAGGCTGGCCAGAGCCTCGTCCCGAGGCAGGGCTCGCAGGCGCTCAGTGTCCAGGTCACCGCGCATCGCCGCCTGGCCGAGCGCATTCAGATACTCGACCTTGCGCCCGAACAGGCCCTTATAAGACTTCAGCTCGATGAGGACCTCGGGCGCGGGAAAGCAGAACAGGCGATGGCCGTGGATGTCGATCGATGCGCCAAGCTCCCGGCTCATGCGCTCCTTGATGCCCTGCCCTTGCTGCGTCGAGATGCGCGACGAGATGATGCTCCAGGCCGCGGCCTCGTAGGCGTTCGACCAGTTGACCGGTCGAAAGCCCGGAAACATCCTCTGCAGCCGCGCCACCACGGGATCTCGCTTCGCGACATCAGGCCACGCCCGGCCGTCGACGTCGAGGCTCAGGATCCGCGCGGTCTGGCGCTTCACGGCCTCGACCGGAGTAGCGCCATACACGGTTCCATGGACCAGGCCAGACGCGTCCTGGGTCAGGCACACGCCGGCTGGCACCCAGTCGACGTCGGTCAGGTACGCGAGATGGAGGTGCCCTTCAGTTCTGTCACCCTCGGACGGCGCCTCGTGCCACGCGTCGATGAATCCGGCGCTTTCCCTCAGCGAGTAGCCGCCGAGCGGCTCGAGCTCGAAGGTGTCGGAGCTAGGCGAGCTTGATCCGGTTCGCCCGCGGGCCCTTCTGGCTTGGCTCGATATCGAAGCTCACCCGCTCGCCGCCGGCCAGCGAATCGAAGTTGACGCTCGAATCGAGACCGGTGCGGTGGAAGAAATACTCCTTCCCGTCCTCGGCGGCAATGAACCCGAATCCCCTGTCCGAGACCAGCTTCTTGATGGTCCCTGTCGGCATCGAAAACCCCCCTTCTCGAAAGTCACTCACGAACGCACGGCCCTTTCGAGAAGATCCGACCGCAGCGAACATCCTCCGACTACCGGGGACGTGACTACCTTACCACCGGCTAGGCGGCCAGCAGCGCGAGTCCAACCAGCGTTGCGGCAGCGCCGGACAGCTTCAAACCGGCCCGTCCGCGCTCGTGCAGGCGCCACACGCCCCAGACCGCGACGGCGACCACAGAGATCTCCCGGACGGGCGCCACGATGGCCAGTGGCGCGATGCTGAACGCCAGCAGGATCAGGAAGTAGCCGCTCCACTGCAGGGCACCCATGAGGGCCGCTCGCGGCCAGGACGGTACGGCAGACTGAGGGAACCGGTATATCCGCAGAGCGCCGGCCAGCCGGATCGAGACGTACAGCTCCAGGGCCATCAGCGTGAACAGAAGCCACGCGTAAAGCCACGGTGTGGCGAGCCGGACGCCGACGCGATCGATCGAGCTATACGCCGCAATCGCCACGCCTGTCAGAAGCGCCGGCACAGTGGCCCGTCCGCTGAGCTGCGACCCGGTAACGGCGACAATCCCGACCAGCACGAGCGCGACACCAATTCGCTGCGGACCTGTCAGGGTCTCGCCGAGCACGGTCAGCCCCACCACGACGGCGAGCAGAGGCGCCGAGCCGCGCGCGATCGGATAGACCGCGGAGAGCTCTCCCCGCCGATATGCGGCTGAGAGCAGCCACAGATACGCGGTCTCGATCGTGGCCGAGGCCAGGCAAAGAAGGGCGGCCGCAATCGATAACGACGGACGGCCGATGAAACCCCACAGCAACGCGAGGAGGAGCGTGCCGGCAACTGCCGACATCAGCGTCATGCGGCGAAAGGTTGCGATCGGGTCGGCGCTGACTTTGACCAGCACGTTCCACGTGACGTGAAAGAAGGCCGCGGCCAGTGACAGACCAATCGCGATCGCGATCAACTTCGGCTCAGTCGGTTCGTCGAGGGCGGGCGGCGAGCCGTCCGATGACTCGGTATACCTCAGGGTTCACGACGAGCCCGTTGTGGGAGCCCCATACAGGGATCGCCGGGACGTCCGGGCGGAGGCAGGATCGGTAGTTCACGACATCGTCGGCCTTGGTGTAGATGGACGTGATTGGAACGAGAGGAGCGAGCTTCAGGTCGTATGTGAATCGTCCCTCCGGGTTCAACCGCCGCCCGTACGCGAGTTCGTTGACAGTGCGAACCACGCCGACCGCGCGGCTGGTCACCGCGGCGAGGTCGGTCCAGTCCGCGAGAGGCGCGCCAAGTGCGATGACCTGCTCGAAATCTTGCGGCCGGCGCTGGGTCAGGACCTTCGCCAGCAGCCCCCCGCGACTGTGGCCGATCAGAGTGACGCGTACGCCGGTCTCCTTCTTCACTTCGGCGACCCTGCGCCGCAGACCCGCGAGCATGCGCTCGGAGTGGTGAGCGTTGAGGAGGATGCCCGAGAGGAAGGCGCGGTAGCCGATCCGCTCCAGCCAGCCTTCCAGCACCCGCAAGGTCCAGTCGCCGGCGAGGAAGCCGGGGATCAGAAGGACCGGGCGGCCGTCTCCGTGGGGAACGCCACGACCCCGGAAGACGGGGTCGCGGACCAGCGCCGAGAACTCGCGGATCGCGAGCGGGTTCCACAACCTCATCGAGACTGCGATCGTAGGTTACGCGCCTCGCCGTAGGCCAGACGGCCGCTCCTGAATAATTGAACATACAGTATGTTAAATTCTCTCAATGAACCGGCGTCAGTACCGGCTTGGCCGCCGTCAGGCGTCCGTGGACCGGACCGCGGCCGCCATCCTGGAGGCGGCTCGCCAACTCATCGCGGGGGGCGAGCCGGCCGGCGTCGGCGCCATCGCCAGGCGGGCCGGCGTGTCCCGGATCACCGTCTACAACCGTTTTGGATCGCGAGCCGGCCTCCTGGAAGCCCTGGCCCCACAAGCCCAAGTTGCTGAATCGGACGCTGCCGATCCGCGAGATCGTCTTCGTCTGCATTTCGAGCGAACAAGCCTTGCCTGGGCTGCCAGTCCGGGGCTGTTCCGTCACCTGCCCGGAGCGAAAGACGACAGCGCGATCAGCGCGGACCGGGCACAAACCCTCGCCGCTGCGGACGCGCTGCGGCCCGGCTGCTCGATCAGGGAGGCCGAGGACGTGATCAGCGCGCTCAGCTGCTTTGCGGTCTTCGACCGGCTCCACAAAGACGGCCGGCGCCCTCCCGCTGCCGTGAGCGACATCCTGATGCGCCTGGCTCACGGAATCCTGGCGTAGGATTCCATGACGCAGTGCGGCATAAAGTCGCCGATATCGGCGGACCGGTCCACTACATCGACTTCGGCGGCTCAGGCCAGACCCTGCTCATGGTCCACGGGCTTGCAGGCAACGCACTGAACTGGATGGCGGTCGCGCCCGACATCGCAAGCACCCACCGAGCCATCGGCCTCGACCTTGCCGGCTTCGGCCAGACGCCGCTGTTCGGCCGTTCGGCGACAGTCGGTGCCAACGCCGACCTCGTCCACGATTTCATCCGGAAGGTGATCGGCGAGCCCGTGATGCTGATGGGCAATTCGATGGGAGGTCACATCGCGGTGCTCGAAGCCGCTGCGAACCCGGACGCGGTCATGGGTCTGGTGCTAGTCGATGCGGCCATTCCAGGTGACCATGTGCGCAGGCCCGAACCACTGATGCTCGGCGCGATGGCCGCGCTTTCGATACCGGGCCTTGCCTACACGCTGCTTGACCGCCAGCTGCGAGAGCTTGGCCCCGAAGAACTGGTGAAGCGGGCCCTCGAGCTCGTTTGCGCCGATCCGTCGCGAGTGGACCCTTCCGTGGTCGAAGCTCACATTCGCCTGACTCGCGAGCGCGAGCATCTTGGACGCCAGAACGCGCGCGCATTCATCCAGGCCTCGCGCTCCATCGGGCTGCGCATGGCCGATCCACGCTTCTGGTCACGGGTCGCGGCAGTGGCTTCGCCGACGCTGGTGATGCATGGGAGTCTCGACCGCTTGATTCCTGTCGCCGCGGCGCGCGAGATGCACCGCCGGCGCCCAGACTGGCAGTTCGAGGTCCTCAATCGCGTGGGCCACGTGCCGATGCTGGAAACACCCGGCCGGTTCATGAGCGTGCTCCGCCGCTGGCTGCGTTCTCGAATCCTCGAGCCGGCTGCAGCCTCATGACGGAGTCCCGATAGCAGCAAACCGTGGCCGCAGCCTCAGAACCTGCACATAGCAAGCGCCGCGGGCGGGTGAAGGTGTCGTCATCGGTGGTGCCACGCCTCCGCCACCTGGGGCGCTGGGACCCGATCCCTCCGATATGGCTGGAGGGGCGCTTCTATCTCGAGTTCTTCAAGCTCATCCGCGACCCCGTCTTCCGCGGTGAGGATGTGCCACCCGGACTGCGCAAGCCAGTGCTGCTGATCCCGGGGTTCCTCGCGGGCGACTGGACGCTCCGCACCCAGTTCGAATGGCTGAAGCGGGTCGGCTACCGTCCACGCCTCGCCGGCGTGGCGTTCAACGTCACGTACTCCGAGGTGATGTTGAAGCCGCTCCTCGAAAATCTGCTCGCGATGCACCGCAAGACGGAGGCGCGGGTGTCCGTGGTCGGGCACAGCCGGGGCGGGGTTCTGGCCAAGGTGCTGTCTCATCGCAGACCGGACCTGGTTGAGCAAGTGATAACCCTCGGCTCTCCGCTGAACGATCCCTACGACATCCACCCGCTCACCATGGCCGGAGTGCACGCGGCCCATCTATACAACGCGATGCGCTATCGACACGACGCATCGGTCGAGGTGCGATTCCTGCGCGACCTGAGCGCGGCGCCGCGAGTGCCGACGACGTCGATCTATTCGCGCTCGGACGGAGTCGTCAACTGGAAGGCTTGCCTACGTCCTGACGTCAACCCAATCGAAGTGCGTGGCAGTCATGTCGGGCTCGCTTTGAACCCCGAGGTGTACCGCATCCTCGCCCACCTCCTCCCCTCGCCCTGGCGAACTAAGTAAGATCGAAAGCGAACGGGAGCTCATCTCGAAGGGTGGGCTGAGAGGGCTTGGAAGGCCGACCGTCAGAGTGTCACGCGGCCATGGATGGCGAGACGCTCGAACCTGAACTGGGTAATGCCAGCGGAGGGATGAGACATGGAAGCTTCGGTCGCCGCGCACGATGAATTCCTCAGGGTCGAGTCACTCGGCCTCGAGCAGGTTCCAGCCTCCGAACGCCATGGTCGACCGCGCGAGCTGGCTGGTCTGTGGGCCGGGGCGTTCGTCAACTACGCGAGCCTCTTCACCGCAAGCCTGCTCACCACGTACTACGGACTGGGCGTCTGGGACGGCCTCGTCGCCACCACCACCGGGACTGTCGCGGCGGCCGTCATTCTCGGCCTCCTGAGCAACACGGGTCCGCGATCGGGCCTGCCCCAGATCGTGTTCACTCGCCGGATCTTCGGACTGCGCGGGTCGTACCTCGGCGCCGCCCTCACGCTGTTTCTCGCCGTCGGCTGGTTCGCGGTCGACTGCGTGATAGCGGCCCAGGCTGGTGCGCAGCTGTTTGGTGGCGGCAGCAAGGCGGCGACCTTCGGCCTGGTTCTGGTCGTGGCCGCGCTCAGCGTGGCCGTCGCCGTGTTTGGTCACCAGACGATCAAGATCCTCGAGACCTACGGCGCTCTGACCTTCGCGGCGCTCGCGCTGGTCCTTTTCCTGTTCCTCGCCCCGCAGTTCCACTGGACTCAGGGCCCGACCGTGTCGGGCTCCGATTACGCCGGAGCCTTTGTGCTCGGCTTCATGACGTGCTTCGCGCTGGTCGCGTCGTGGTATCCGTTCGCCAGCGACTACTCGCGCTACCTGCCGGCGTCGAGCAGCGTGCGGGCGGTGACGTGGTGGCCGGTCCTGGGGGTCGCGGTGCCGATGATCCTGCTCGGCCTGTTCGGCCTGCTGCTGCCGACGATCGACATGAAGCTCGCGACTGGTCAGGGCCCACTCGCGGTGATAAGCGCCCACGCACCGTCGTGGGTCGCCATCCCGTTCTTTCTCTTTGTCGTCGTCGGCGAGGTCTGGGCCAACTATCTCGACGTGTACACGGCCGGCCTGGTCACGCTCGCGATGGGAATTCGGCTGAAGCGCTGGCAAACCGCGTTGGGCTGCGGCGTGCTCGGCACGGTGCTGGCTGCGTACGCCGTGCTCGTCACCGACTTTCACGTTGCGTACGAAGACTTCTTGATCCTCACCTATCTGTGGGCCCCGGCCTGGGCGGCTGTGGTGCTGCTGAGCTTTTTCGTGTTCGAGGGCAGAGCACGGCCAGGGCTTGCGATTGCGGCGTGGATTGCCGGCACCGTCAGCAGCCTCCTGTTCGTGAACTACGCAAACCTCTTCGGCAACCTGGTCACGCAGGAGCACTTCTTCAACGACGGACTCATATCGGGCCTGCACGGCGCCGACGTGTCAGGGCTGATCAGCGTCGGCGTCGCGGCGGCGGTGTACTGGACGGGGAGGCGGATCAGCAGCGCGTGAAGCTCCCGGTCGCGCTCACCATCGCTGGTTCGGACTCAGGTGGCGGCGCCGGCATCCAGGCCGACCTCAAAACCTTCGCGGTTCTCGGCGTGCATGGCACGTCCGCGATCACCGCCATCACGGCTCAGAACACGGTCGGTGTCACGGACATCCTCGAGCTGCCAACGCCGCTGATCAGTGAGCAAATCAAGGTGGTTGTCGAGGACATCGGTGTCCAGGCCGCCAAGACCGGGATGCTTTCGAGCGCCGCCATCATCGCGGCGGTTGCGGACGCTGTCACGCGTCACCGCATTCGCAACCTCGTTGTGGATCCCGTGATGGTCGCCAAGGGGGGCGCGAAGCTTCTGCGCGACGACGCTGTGGCCGCGCTGCGCGAGCGGATGGTCCCGCTGGCCGCAGTCCTGACACCAAACCTTCCCGAGGCAGAGGTTCTGCTCGAGCGAAGGATTCAATCGCTCGACGAGCGCCGGCAGGCGGCACGCGACCTCGTGGCCATGGGTGCGCGTGTCGTGGTCGTCAAGGCCGGCCATGCTGAGAGCGATGTGACAGACGTTTTCTTCAACGGCTCGGAGCTGATCGAGCTACCTGCCGAGCGCATCGCGACGAGCAACACCCACGGGAGCGGGTGCGTCTTCTCAGCGGCGATCACCGCATGGATAGCGCTTGGTGAGGAGCCACTTCATGCGGTACGCGAGGCCAAGACTTTCATTACCAAGGCGATCGCGGACTCGCTCGACATCGGTCACGGGCACGGCCCGGTGAACCCTCTGTTCGGTCTGATCGAAGGCGGCTAAGCTTGCCCGGATGGGCAAGCGCAAGCGCGAGCCAAAGCCGCCAGGGGACGACTCGGGGGACGACGCGACAGCGAAGGACGACATGGTCCACGTCACGTCAGACCTGCTCGCGGGCGGCCCGGAGATATTCGCGGGCAAGAAGACCGCACCAGCCCCGGAGCCGGCCTCGCCGCCACCGGCCGAAGAGACCAAAGCGAGCATGGAGACCCCTGCAGCCGAACCCGAGACGGAGCCAGAGCCCGAGCCGGCGCCGGCTGAAACTGAGACCACGCCCGAGCCCGAACCAGAGCCAGAGGCTTCGCTGGTCGCCGAAGCGCCACCCCCTGAGGGGCCGCGAACCCCACCCGCCTACGTCGAGGCGATCCCGTACCGGCCACCCCGACCGTCAGGCGGCGGATCGTGGACCGCGCTTGGCATCGTACTGGTTGTGGTCGGCGTCTTCGCCCTCCTGGTGGAGGTGTCACGAGTTGACCTGACCCAGTACGGCTGGCCGCTTTTCATCCTCATCCCCGGCCTCACGCTCATGGTCGTCGGCTTCTTCAGCGTTGGCGCCGCGGCCACAGTGCCCGGCGGCATCGTGACGATGGTTGGCGTCGTCCTCGCGTACTGCAACGCAACTGGCGACTGGCCGTTCTGGGCCTATGGCTGGTCACTCGTCACGCCTGGCGGCGTGGGACTCGGGATCTACCTGCAGGCGCTGCGCGACCGGGACCAGAACGCGCTGCGCACCGGGCGCACGCTGCTGTTCATCAGCCTGGTGATCTTCCTGATCGGCTTCGTGCTGTTCGAGTCGATCCTCGGCATCAGCGGCCGCGATTACTTCGGTCCTTTGGGCAAAGCGGCGTTCCCGGTGCTGATGATCCTGGTGGGCGTCATTCTGCTCGTGCGGAGGGTGCAGCAGACCCGCCAGACCTGATCTCTACAGCCGCAGCGATCGGATCCGCGTCTCCAGACCCTCGCGGCTCAGCTGGTACTCGACAGCGGTCTTATACGCCTTGAAGCCGAGCGTCCGGTTGATCTTCAGCATCGGTCCGTTGGAATGCGCGTTGCCGGTGGCTATCCACGCTGCGTCCGGGTATAGCTTGCGGACGCGGAGCAGCATCGCGGCCTTGATCCACTTGCCCAGACCGCGACCCCTGGCGTCCGGACGCACACCGGTGAACTGCTGGTAGATGAGCGACCGGCGGTAAGGCGCCCACGTGATGTCGGTGATGCCTGAGATGACTCCGTCTGGTTCGCGCGTCAGCACGGTGTGCTGCGTCTCTTCGCTGAGGGCGTTGCGGTCGTACCACTCCTGCATCGTTTCTGGAGTGACGACGATCTCTCCGTGGTCGAGGTCTTCAAACGGAATCGTGTTGAGAATGGCTGAAAGCTGGGGCGCGAGCTCCGGCCTCACCTCCTCTGGAATCGGTCCGTCGTAGATGTGCAGCCGTGTCTGGGGTGATCGCTGCTGTCCTTCGGCGACCCAGCGCTCGACCATGGTCCAGTCGACCTGCGACAGGTCGAGGCGGCTTTCGATCTCGGTCATCTTCGGTTCGGCGCCGACCCACAGGAGAAAAGCCTGTCCCAACTCACCCTCGGTGTGGAACTCGACGATCGTGCATCCGTGCTCGTCCATCAGGTTTGCGAGCAACTCCAGCCACATGGATCCGATTCCCTGGCGCCGGTGGTCGGGTCGCACATACGCGTTGGCCCAGAAGATGTGCTTGCTGGACTCATACTCCGGACTGGCAGGCGTGGGCGTCCCGCCCCAGAACCAGCTCAGCATCTCGCCGTCGAGCGCGATCTCGTGCGGGTGCTCGAACTCATACGGGTTTTGCTTTTTCATCTTCGCTTCGACGCTCTCATCGGGCATGAGTGGATCGTCAGGCCGGATCTCGCTCGCCTCCAGCCGGCGCAGCACGTGATATCGCCGCCAGAAATCGCGATCCGCGTTGCGCGCGTCCACCGGGACGGGCATCAGCTCCCCAACCATGGACTCCCGATAATCTCACAGCCATGGCGACGAACAAGGCGACGAAGCCTTTCAAGGTTGGCGTGACGATTCATCCTCAGCAGTGCACCATCGAAGAGCTGCGCGATGCGTGGCGGCGAGTCGACGACCTCGGTGTCGACAGCATCTGGTTCTGGGATCACTTCTTTCCGCTCTACGGCAACCCGAACGGAAATCATTTCGAGTGTTGGTCGCTGCTTGCGGCCGTGGCGCTGGACACGCACGCGCCTCACATCGGTCCGATGGTCACGTGCGTCGGCTACCGAAACCCTGACCTGCTCGCCACGATGGCGACGACTGTCGACCAGCTGTCGGGCGGGCGGTTCATATTCGGGCTCGGAGCCGGTTGGTTCGAGCGGGACTACACCGAGTACGGCTACGACTTTGGCGAGAAACGCGACCGCGTCCGGCTGTTGAAGGAGGTCCTACCGCGGATCAAGCGGCGCCTGGAGCTGCTTCGGCCGGGGCCGGCAGGGTCCCTGCCGCTGCTGATCGCCGGCCGCGGCGAGCAGGTGATGCTGCGCCTGGTCGCCGAGCACGCGCAGATGTGGAACACCATCAGCCCGCTCGACGAGTTCCCGCGCAAGCTGGCCGTGCTGAACGAGTGGTGTGCCCGCATAGGCAGGAATCCAGACGAGATCGAGCGCACAGCGAACGTTGCCCCGCCGACGGCGCGTCAGGTCGACGAGTGGCTGAAGGCCGGCCTGCAGCATTTCGTGCTCAGGCTTGCCTACCCGTTCGAGACGAAGGACGTCGCCCGGCTGATCAAGATCAGAGACTCCTGAGAATTTCCCGAATACCAGCCGGCGACCCGCCCAATCCGCACAACGGGAACGGGGCTTTATTGTGGGCAACTCACTAACAAATATGTAAGCGGGGCCATAGCATTTCCTCCACCACACCCTCTTCGCGGCGCGAGGCTCCTACCGCTTGGTCAGGAGCCTCGTCTATTTGTGGGGGCAGGGGAGGCCGGGTTGGCCTCCCCTTGCCGAACCCCACCCCACCCACCACGTCGTGGCGACCAAGGGTCACGTCGGGGACGGCCGGAGTAAATCCGGCCTACAGCTCTCGTTCTCCCCCGGTTAGGCCGCTTTGACTGCGTTCACCAGCTTCGTCAGTGAGTCTTTGGCGTCGCCGAAGAACATCACGGTGTTTGGGCCGTACATCAGGTCGTTCTCGATGCCCGCGAACCCCGGGCGCATCGATCGCTTCATGAAGATGATGTTCTTGGCCTGGTCGGCGTTGAGGATTGGCATGCCGTAGATCGGGCTCCCTGGCGTCGTCCGCGCAGCGGGATTCACCACGTCGTTGGCGCCGACGATCAAAGCCACGTCGGCATTCTTGAAGTCGTCGTTGACCTGGTCCATCTCCTTCAGCTGCTCGTACGGGACGTTGGCTTCGGCCAGCAGCACGTTCATGTGCCCAGGCATGCGCCCGGCGACCGGATGGATCGCGTACTCGACGTCGACACCCCTCTTCTCCAGCACGTCCGCCAGCTCGCGCGCCGCGTGCTGGGCCTGCGCGACGGCGAGTCCGTATCCGGGCACGATGATCACGCGCTGCGAATAAGCGAGCAGCGTCCCCAGGTCCTCGGCCGACGCGGACCGCACGCTCCTGGCCTGCCCGCCCGCCGCGGCCGCACCGTGCGTCTGGATCTGACCGAACGCCCCAAACAGGATGTTGGCGATCGAGCGGCCCATCGCATCGCTCATCAGCTTGGTCAGCAGCGAACCGGAAGCGCCGACAAGCGTCCCCGCGACGATCAGGGCGAAGTTGTTCAGGGTGAAGCCACTCGCAGCCACCGCCAGACCCGTGCACGCGTTAAGGAGCGAGATGACGACCGGCATGTCCGCGCCACCGATGGGCAGGACGAATGCCACGCCGAGAGTGAGCGCCAGCAACATAAGGGGTACGAACGAGATTGGAATCGAAGCGATGGCAAGCACCGCGATCGCGAAGCCGACGATGAGCGCTGCCAGCACAAGGTTGACGATCTGCTGACCCGCATACGTGATCGGAGTGCCCGTCATCAGCTCCTGAAGCTTGGCGAAGGCGACCATGCTGCCGGCGAAGGAGATCGACCCGATGACGATGCTGAAGACGCTGGGAAAAACCTCCGCAAAAGCGGGGTGCACCCCGAACTTCAGGAGCTCGGCGACAGCGACGAGGGCCGCGGCGCCCCCTCCGACTCCGTTGAACAACGCGACCATCTGCGGGATCGCCGTCATCCGCACCATCCGAGCGCCGAACGTGCCGACGATGGCGCCGATCACAATGCCGATCGCCGTGATCACGACGCCTGCTGAGGTGAAATGCAAGAGCGGGACCGTCGCGCCCAGCGCGATCACCATGCCGGCCGCCGCGATGAAGTTGCCGTTGCGCGCGCCCTTCGGCGAGCTCAGCTGCTTCAGCCCGAGGATGAACAGGACGGCGGCCACCAGGTAGGCAAGCGCGATCAAGAGGTTCATTTCTTCTGCTGCTGGCGGCCTCGAAACATCTCGAGCATGCGATCGGTGACCACGAACCCGCCGACGACATTGGTCGTGGCCAAAGTGACCGCTATCAAGCCGAGCACGATCGTCACCGGTGAGTTGGCGCCGGCGGCGATCAGGATTGCGCCGACCAGGATGATGCCGTGGATCGCATTGGTGCCGGACATCAGCGGGGTGTGCAGGATGGTCGGGACCTTCGAAATGACCTCGAAGCCGACGAAGATCGCCAGCACGAAGAACGTGAACTCGTTCAGAAGTTGGTTGTTCATAGGTGTCGCGACTCCGTGTGCCGCAGCATATTTCGCGGCATCGGCGGCCGGAGCCAAGGAGAGGGTGGCGCGACGAGGAGCGCAGCCGTAGCTGCGTGACGAGTTAGCGCCGGGCCCCGCGACGCAGGCTTCAGCGCAGATGGCGCCCGGCCGCCTAGGCCGCGAAGATGCTCGGGACAGCGGAGGCGCGACACCTAAGCTGAGACCATCTGCTTCGCGCGCTCATTGACGATCTCGCCGCCGTGCGTCACGCACGCGCTCTTGGTGATCTCGTCCTCGAAGTCGAGCTCGACCTTTCCGTCCTTGACGAGGTGGAGCAGCAGGTTGGCGACGTTGCGCGCGAAGAGCTGACTGGTGGTGAGCGGCATCGTCGACGGCACGTTGCGGGTGCCGATGATGGTCACGCCGTCCACGTCGACCTCCTTCCCTGCTTGCGTTAGCTCGACGTTGCCGCCGGTTTCGGCCGCGAGGTCGACGATCACCGACCCCGGACGCATGCCTTTCACCATCTCCCCCGTCACCAGCAATGGCGCGCGCCGGCCTGGAACGGCGGCAGTGGTGATGACCACGTCGGACTTCGCGACGTGCTCGCCGATGAGCTCACGCTGCTTGCGGAGGAACTCCTCGGACTGCTCTCGCGCGTAGCCGCCCTCGCCCTCCTGGGTCTCGAGCGGCAGCTCGATGAACATCGCGCCCAGCGACTGGACCTCCTCCTTGACCGCAGGCCGCACGTCATAGGCAGAGACCACGGCGCCCAGCCGCCGGGCGGTGGCGATCGCCTGCAGGCCGGCCACGCCGGCGCCCATGACCAGCACTCGGGCGGGAGCGACGGTCCCGGCGGCGGTCATCATCATCGGGTAGAACTTGCTCAGGCGATCGCCGGCCATCAGCACTGCCTTGTAGCCTGCGGCGGAGGCCTGCGAAGAAAGCGCGTCCATCGACTGTGCGCGCGAGATTCGCGGCAGCAGCTCGAGACTGAACGCGGTCACGCCGCGCCTGGCCAGCGCCTTGACGATGTCTCCCTGAGTCGCGGGCTGGAGGAAGCTGATCAGCAGCGCGCCGTCAGGGAGCAGCTCGACCTCGCTTGGCAGCGGCGCCTGCACCTTGAGCACCACCCCGGCGTCTTTCAGAAGGTCGGCTGCGTGGGTCACGACCTTGACCCCAACTTGCTGGTAGGCGCTGTCCGGAATGAAGGCGGTGGCACCCGCGTCGGCCTCGACGGCGACGTCCAACCTCGCGGCGATGAGCTTGGTCGCCGTGTCCGGGACCAGGGCCACGCGCCGCTCGTCGTGGGTGAGCTCCCTCGGGATGGCTACCTTCACGACCAGCGACTCTAAGGAATCGAGGGCCGAAGCTGCACCCGCGTAAAATCCTTAATTCGCCGCGAAGTGACCGAACCCATCGTCAACGACCTCACCATCCAGGCCGCTACCGTCAACGGTTCCGGAAGCCAGACCGCCAACCTGGTCCTGACCAGAGCGATCTTCCACATGGGCATTCCGGTGGCGCCCAAGAACGTATTCCCTTCCAACATCGAGGGGCTGCCGACCTGGTACCAGCTCCGGATCACGCCTGAGGGCCACATGGCGCGCTCGGACAAGGTCGACATCCTGATCGCCTTCAACGTGGCGACCTGGAAAGACGATCTGAAGACGGTTCGACCGGGCGGCGTCGTGATCCACGAAGAGGCGTTCTCGACCGTGGACGCTCGCACTGACGTCACGTACTACCCGGTGCCGTTTGCCAAGCTCGCCAAGTCCAAAATCCAGAGCGACACGCTGCGCAAGCAGCTGGCGAACATGATCTACGTCGGCGTCGTCGCCGGCCTGCTGGGAATCCCGTGGGAGGCGGTGGAGCACGGCGTGAAGCGCCAGTTCCTGGCCAAGCCGAAGGCGGTGCCCGTCAACCTCGACGCGATCAAGGTCGGTTACGACTACTGGCAGGACAACTTTTCGAAGCAGGATCCGTACCGGCTCGAGCCCATGACCGGCGCAGTCGAGGGAAAGGTCCTCGTCGAGGGCAATCAGGCTGCCGCGCTGGGGGCGCTGATGGGCGGCGTAACGGTCGTCGCCTGGTATCCGATCACCCCGTCGTCCTCACTTTGCGAGTACCTGATCGCTTACGCGGATCGCTTCCGCGTCGACCCCGCCACGGGTGAGAAGCGAATCTCGGTCGTGCAGGCGGAGGACGAGTTGGCCGCAGTCGGAATGGCGATCGGCGCCGGGTGGGCAGGCGCACGCGCCATGACCTCGACGTCGGGTCCGGGCATTTCACTGATGGCCGAGTTCTCGGGCCTCGCGTACTACGCGGAGGTCCCGGTCGTGATCTTCGACATCCAGCGCATCGGGCCGTCGACGGGCCTCCCGACACGCACGTCGCAGGCCGACCTCGGGTTCGTCTACACGCTTTCCCACGGCGACACCAAGCACCTCGTCCTCCTCCCCGGCACAGTCGAGGAGTGCTACGAGTTCGCCCGCGACGCTTTCGACTTTGCCGACAGGTTCCAGACGCCGGTCTTCATCCTGTCCGACCTGGACCTGGGCATGAACCTCTGGATGACTCCGGAGTTCAAGTACCCCGAGAGAAGCTTTGACCGGGGCAAGGTCCTGTCGAAGGAAGACCTCGAGCGGCTGGCGGGCGAGTGGGGCCGCTACCGGGATGTCGACGGTGATGGCGTGACGTACCGGACGCTGCCCGGTACCGAACATGACGCCGCCGGCTACTTCACCCGCGGTTCAGGCCACGACGAGAATGCTCGATACACGGAGGGCGGCGATGCCTATGCCCGGAACATGGACCGGCTGGCGCGCAAGCTCGAAACTGCGCGCCACGCGCTGCCGGCGCCGGTCGCTGATGAATCGGGCGAGCGGGTCGGGCTTATCGCCTTTGGCTCCAGTCACGCGGCGGTTGTGGAAGCGCGCGATTCGGTGAAGTTCGACTACCTGCGAGTGCGCGCCCTGCCGCTGTCTGACGCGGTGGTCGAATTCGTGCGGCGGCACGAGCACGTTTACGTCGTCGAGCAGAACCGGGACGGACAGCTTTACGACCTCGTGCGCCTGGCCCTGCCGGCGGAGCTGGTCGACCGCGTGCGCTCGATCCGCCACTACACAGGCCAACCGATCCCCGCAGCGGCGATCGTCGAGCCGCTGACCGCGCGCGAGGCGGTGCCGGCATGAGCACAACGCTCAATCGGGTAGGGCTCCCACGGGACGCCTACAAGGGCGCGGCAACGACGCTGTGTGCCGGCTGCGGCCACAACTCGATCACAAACCACATGATCAAAGCGCTGTACGAGCTGGCGATCGACCCGCACATGCTGGCCAAGATGTCGGGCATCGGCTGCTCGTCGAAGACGCCGGCCTATTTCGTCGAGACCGCACACGGCTTCAACGGCGTGCACGGGCGAATGCCGGCGCTGACCACCGGCGCCCACCTGGCCAACCGGCAGCTGATCATGCTGGGCGTCTCTGGCGACGGCGACACCGCATCCATCGGCCTCGGCCAATTCATGCACATGATCAGGCGCAACGTCGACTGCACTTACATCATCGAAGACAACGGCACGTACGGCCTTACCAAGGGCCAGTTCTCGGCGACGGCCGACCTGGGCTCGGTGCAGAAGAAGGGAGCTGTGAACACCTTCCAGCCCATCGACCCGTGCGCGGTCGCGCTTGCGCTGGGCTGCTCATTTGTCGCGCGCTCCTTCAGCGGCGACGGCAAGCAAGTCGTACCGCTCATCAAAGCCGCCATCGCCCACCGCGGCACTGCGATCCTCGACATCGTCTCCCCGTGTGTCACGTTCAACGACCACGACGGATCGACCAAGAGCTACAGCTGGGTCAAGGACCACGAGGAGTCAATCGCGGACGTGTCTTTCATCCCGTTCTACGAAGAGGTGCACGTCGACTACGAGCCAGGCACCGTGCGCGACGTCCGCCTTCACGATGGATCGCACATTGTGCTCAAGAAGCTCAGCGAGGACCACGACCCGACCGACCGTCGCGCCGCGATCCGGGTGATCGAGGAGGGCCGGGCCGAGGGGCATCTGGTCACCGGGTTGCTGTATGTCGACACGAGGATGGACGACTTCGCGACCACAGAGCACATCCCGGACCGACCGCTCAAGGACCTGGACGAGGAACAGCTGCGGCTGTCACCCGACCAGTTCGCCCAGTTCATGTCTGAGTTCGCCTGACAGCCTCCACGGCTTCTGAGCTCGTCAAAGGGACCCGCCTCATCGCGAGGCGCGATCCAAAGATGGCCGCCCTGATCAAGCGCGTCGGGCCGATGGAGTTGCGGCCAGCGAGCCCCGACTCGTTCGCCGCACTGGTCCGGTCGATCATGTACCAGCAGCTGGCGGGCGCGGCGGCGACAGCAATTCTCGGCCGCTTCCTGAATCTCTTCGGCGACGGCCTCTCGCCGGAAGCGGTACTGGCGCTGCCGGCCGGCAGGATGCGGGGCGCGGGGGTGAGCGGTCCCAAAGAGGCCGCGATCACCGACCTGTCGCGCAAGGTGGCGGACGGCACCGTGCCGCTCGGAGACGTGGACGGGCTCTCGGACGACGAGCTGAAGGCTCGCCTGGTCCAGGTCCGGGGCATTGGCCCCTGGACGGCGGAGATGTTCCTGATCTTCCAGCTCCGCCGCCTGGACGTCTGGCCCGTCGACGACTACGGCGTGCGCAAGGGCTGGACCATCGCCCACCGCAAGCGGGAGCTGATCGCGCCTAAGGCGCTGCAGGTCGCCGGCGAGATATTCCGGCCGTACCGAACCGTCGCCGCGTGGTACTGCTGGCGGGCGGTCGAGAAGCTGGTCCTCCCCACTTAGCGGGAGTACTTGCGGCGAAGCTTTTCGATCGCTGCATCCGTCATCGGCGGCCAGCCGTAAGCCTCCAGAAACGTTCGCGCGAAACCCTCGCCGTAGTTGTACTGGAGCGTCCACACCCCGGCCGCCAGGTCGACCTCGGGGCTGCCGAGCCCGCTGAGGCCGACGTCGACCAGGGCTGAGAGCTCGCCTTGCTTGACCAGCACGTTCGGTAGGCAGTAGTCGCCGTGCACCAGGATGTGTCCGGGCTTTTTCACTCCAAATGGACAGTCGGGCGCGTCGGTTGCGTGGAGTACGCGAAGGATGTCGCCCAGCTTTCGAGCGGCCCGCTCAGGAGGCCAGGCAATCGACGGGTCGTATATCGGCACGCCCTCCACCGCGCGCGTGACCATCCAGTCGTCGCCCGGCTCCCGAAAGAGCCCGACGAGTTGTGGCACCGGCCACCGGCCGCGCAGCCATTCCAGCCGGTCCCGCTCGGCTGTCAGGTCCGCCGCGCGCTTGACGAACACGGCATCGCCGCCAGCACCCACCAATCGCCAGACAGTGCCCGCCCAGCTCATCCACGCGAACTCCTCGCGGATGGGGTTGCCGCCGAGGGCACCCTCGACCGCGGTGCGCACGGGGTCGGGCATCGGGATGGAAGACGACTTCATCTACCCCACCCTCTGTAGCATGAGCACGGGTGTGGGAATAAGCCTTCCGGTCTCCGCGGAGGCCTTCAAAGATGCCGCGTGGGGCGACATAGCGCCCTACTACGAGGAGCTGGCCACGCGGCCGCTGAGCAACGGTGGCGTCGAGGGATGGCTCAGCGATTGGTCCCGCTTCGAGGAGCTCCTGATCGAAGCTGCGACGGTCGCCAACTTCGACTACGCGCGCAACACTGCCGACCCCGAGCGGGAGAGGGCTGAGCTGCGATTCAGCAGCGAGATCGCGCCGAAAGCGCGCGAGCAACGAACGAGGCTGCAGTCGCGTCTGGTCAAGATCGGGTTCACACGTCCGGATCTCGAGACAACGGTGAAGCGGTTCCGCAACCAGATGGAGCTCTTCACCGAAGCCAACGTGCCGCTGTTTGCCGAGCTCGCGAAGCTCTCCTCCGAATGGATGAAAACGATCGGCGCCATGACGGTCGAGTGGGACGGCCGAGAGATGACCCCGCAGCAGATGCTGCCGTTCCTCGAGGATCCCGATCGGTCAGTCCGCGAGCGCGCGTTTCGCAAGATGTACCGACCGTACATCGATCAGCACGACCAGCTCGCCGCCATGTTCGACCGCATGTACGATCTTCGCCAGCAGGTGGCCAAGAATGCCGCCTTCGACAACTTCCGCGATTACACCCATCGTGAGAAAAACCGGTTCGACTACACGCCCGAGGACTGCTTCCGCTTTCACGCCGCCGTCGAGCAGGCGGCCCTACCCAGCATCACCCGGCTCCTGGAGCGACGCCGTGTGCACCTCGGCGTAGACCGCTTGCGGCCGTGGGACCTGAACGTCGATCCAAAGGGCCGGGCGCCGCTGCGGCCGTACCGCAACACGTCGGAGTTCGTCCAGAACGCGGCCGTCGTCTTCGCCAACGTGGACGCCGACTTCCGCATCGAGTTCCAGACCATGGCCGACGCAGGGCTGCTCGACCTGGACAACCGCAAGGGCAAAGCGCCGGGCGGTTTCTGCGCCTCGCTGCCGGTGCGCAAGCTGCCATTGATCTTCATGAACGCCGTCAACGTCGACGACGACGTGCGCACTCTGCTTCACGAGTCCGGCCACTGCTTTCACGTTTTCGAGACGGCCCGGCTCCCCCTTGTCTTCCAGCGCCAGCCAGGCTCTGAGATGGCGGAGGTTGCGTCGATGTCGATGGAGCTGCTGGCCGCTCCGTACATCGACCAGAGTCACGGCGGCTTCTATTCAGAACCAGATGCTGTTCGGTCTCGTCGGTGGCTTCTCGAAAAGGGCGTGCATTTCTTCTCACACTGTGCGTCGGTGGACGCTCTGCAGCAGTGGATGTACACAACGCCTGAAGGTCGCGAGGCTGACGCCCGTGACCGCAAATGGCTCGAGCTGCGGCGCCGCTTCGAGGGCGACGCGGTCGACTGGAGCGGGCTCGACGCGGAGCGGATCGCCCGCTGGTACTACCAGGTCCACTTCTTCCAGTTTCCGTTCTATTACATCGAATATGGCCTGGCGCAGCTGGGTGCTTTCCAGGTCTGGCGCAACAGCCTGTCCGACCGCAGGCAAGCGGTGCGCAGGTATCGAGAGGCGCTTGCGCTCGGTGCAACGAAACCGCTGCCCGAGCTGTATCAGGCGGCCGGAGCCCGGCTGATCTTCGACACAGAAGGGATGCGCGAGCTGATCGAGCTCGTCGAGCGAGAGCTGTCGACGCTCGACGACTAGAGCGACGCGATATCGCGCAGCGGTTTCTTGGGGCCGAACCGCGGGGCGCCAATTCCCGCCGTTGTGATCAGCCGGATCACCCGCGCCCGATGCCCTCGGTACGGCTCGAGGAGCTCCAGCATGCGCTCGTCAGTCGAGCGCGGCGATCCCTCGAACGCGAAGCCGATCGAGTGCGGGAGGTGGTAGTCACCCAGCGGTACGGCGTCGGCGTCCCCCAGCGCGACCATCGCGACCTTGGCCGCGGTCCACGGACCGACGCCCGGAAACGCCTGCATGCGGCGGTAAGCGCTTGCCATGTCCATGGCGGTGGTCTCTTCGAGGCGGCTCGCGCTGCGTGCCGCGCGGATGATCACGTCAGCTCGACGGCGCTCGATGCCGAACCGGTGAAACGTCCAGTACGGCGTGTTCGCCAGCACGCGTGGCGACGGCGGGAGCATCAGCCACACCGGACCAGGCGCGCGCTCACCCAATGCTTTGACCAGCTCGTGATAGGACGCCCGACCCTCTTCAGTGGTCACCTGCTGCAGGATCACCGTGGGCACGATGGCCTCGAAAACAGCACCGGTCTTCGGCACGCGGATGCCGCGAATCTCGCGATGGAGGCGCGCGATGAGCGGATGGACCGGCTTGAACCCGCTGTCGTCATCCTCCTCCCCGATCAGCGCCGGCGCCTGCTCCACCGCCCACTGAGCTCCGGACCCCCAGGCCTGTACGTCAACGAAACCGGTCTCGTGACGCAGCCTGAGGGTGGCCGGCCCGGCGGGCGTACGGGTGGCTCGCCAGATCGCGCCGTCTTCGTGCCGCAGCGACGGGCCCGTCCCGATCGCGACGAGAGTCCGGTCGAGATCCAGCGGACGGCGCGGCTCGATTCGGGCCGAAACCTCTGGCTCCAAGTGTCCTGAATTTAGTTGCTGAGGGGAACCGACAGCGTGAACGTGGATCCCACACCGGTCTCGGACTCGACCGTGAGATCCCCGTCGTGCATGCGGGCGATCTCTCGCGACAGCCAGAGCCCAAGCCCCGTGCCCTGAACATGCGCCGAGCTCGCAATGCGGCCGAAACGCGTGAACAGCTGAGCCCGATCCTCCCGAGAGATCCCGACGCCTCGGTCACCAACCGAAACCAGGACAGCGCCCCGATCTCGGCGTACCCCCACGGCGATGTCGGAGCCGGGATTCGAGTATTTCGCGGCATTGCTGAGCAAGTTCCGGATGACGATCTGGATGCGGTCAGGATCGACGTCGGCCTCGATGGCGCGCTTTGGCACATCGAGCTTCACGTCGTGACCGCTGAGCAGAATTCTCACCCCGTCGACCGAGACCTTCGTGAGCTCGACGACGTCCGCGCGGTGCCTCTTCAAGGCGAGCCGGCCCTCCTCGAGGCGCGCCGCCTCGATCATCTGCTCGATCATCCAGTTGACCTCGTCCGACTTTGAGACGAGGAGCGGCACGATGTCCCGCGCCTTCGGCGAAAGCTCACCGAGGGCCCCGGCGTCCAGCATCGTGAGGTAACCCTTGATCACCGTCATCGGGCCGCGCAGCTCGTGCGATGCGATGTTCAGGAAGTCCGTTTTGGCCCGCTCGAGCGCCGCGATTCTCGACGTGAGCGTCACCCGGTCGAGTCCGGCCGCGATGCTGGTGGCGTACTGGCGGAGGCGGCTGAGCTCGTCATCACCAAACATCGGGCTGAGCCGTCCGGAGACGATCACCATCGCGCCTTTGCCCTGGCTGAGGTCGAGCGGAACGACCAGCGAAGAACCTGACCGCCACGGCGAATGGCCGTCCTCGCCCCGACCACGTTTCAGGAAGTTGCCCTTCTCGCTCAGGGCGCCGGCGGCCGCGGGCTCGATGCCGCGAGTGGCGAGCACGCTCTCGTCCGAGTCGAGCACGAAAGCCGCCGCTCCCCCCACCAGGCGCTGGGCCCAGCCGAGGGCTCTTTCCGCGAGTGTTGCTCGGTCTTTGCTGTACAGCAGAAGGTCATGGAGTGCGTGGCGAAACTCGTCTTCTTCGGGCTGACGCCAGATCCGTCGCAGCCAGACCGGCGGAAAGAACGCGACATACAGCAGCGGCACGATGGCCAGAGCGAGCAGGTCGACCGCCAGCGTCATCCAGCTCCCGAGCGACCCGGCGATAGTGCCGATGATCACCACGGCCAGGAGGCCTGCGTTGCCCAGGCTGAGCGAGCGCAGGCGCGCCCTTTCGACTGCCGGCCGGCCGCGAGCCGAGACCCAGAACGTCACGATCGGCTCGAGCAGGCAGAATGACCAGAGCCCGACGATCGCAACCAGCACCAGCGTTTGGGCCGGCGCGTGGATCGCCTCCGTGTCCGCAGGCAGCTGCAGCACGATCGCCAGGAGCCCGACGACGACGATCGACACCGTCAATACCAGCGTCGTCCCGCGGCCCAACGGCACGAACGAGTCGCGGAAGGTCACGAGGCCATACCCCGAGACGAGGAAAAGGACTACGCCGAGATCAGTCAACGCCTGGGCGGCGGGACCGGACCCGTCGAAAGCGGGCGCCAGAAGAACAAGGAGTGCGAGTGAGCCGACAGCGATGGCCAGGTTTCCGTGACGGCGGTCAGGCTGGCGCGCCCAGCTGGCGGCTGTGCGGATGGCCAGCACGGCGAACGCCACCTCGATCGCAAGCTGAAGCACCAGCAGGAGGTCAGTCATTTGGGGGCCGGCAGCATAGCCTAGCGAGGATTTTTCAACGACAGCGGGTTTGAACTTCTAAAGTTTCGGCGCCAACAGGATCCCGTTGGGATCGATCACCTCTTTTTCGAGGCGCCTGATCTCAAAACCGCGAAGCCCGCGGACGTCCGCCTCGACCGCGGCGGCGTGAAGACCCTCGAGCAGGTTGATACCGAGGTGGTGGTGGTAACCATCCCAGCTCATGAACCGCATGACGTGTCCCCCCTGCGCGGTGAGCTCCATACCCAGCGACTCGTAGAACTTCTGGCTCACGTCGAGGTCCGCAACGTTGAGATGCATATGCCCCAACACAGTGCCGCTGGAGAACTTTTTCTGCGGCTTGTCAGCGATGCGCAGAAGACGTTCGAAGTCGAGGTGGACCGTGCCGATGTCGAGCCGGCCGCTCGGGTACTGCCATTCACTGCGCGGGCGGTCCGCGTAGACCTCGATGCCATTGCCCTCAGGGTCATCGAAGTACAGGGCCTGGCTGACCCGGTGATCGGCAGTCCCGGTGAGCGGCAGGCGCTCCTCCAGTGTCCGCTGCAAGAAGCCTCCGAGCTCCTGCTCGGCGGGCAGCAGGATGGCAAAGTGGAAGAGGCCGGCGGTGTGCCGCGGACGTTCCTTGCCATTGTGCAGGTAGGTCAAGCGAAGAATCGGCGATCCGTCCGCCGACATGACGGCGTGTTCCGCATCCGCGCCGAGCTTCGTCAGCCCAAACCACTCGTAGAACTGGATTTCCCGCTCGAGGTCCAGGACCTTGAGCTCCACTGCGCCCAGCGGCCAGTCAGCAGCCAATCAGTCAGCAGCCAATCAGTACCAGTAGTTCGGGCCTTCGGACCGCGAAGCGCCCGGGGGCTCGACACCGATCCCCTTCGGGCCTGCCAGCTTGCGGACGGTGGATTCCACGCGAGCGATGAAAGAGTCGTAGTCCTCACTGGTCTCGGCGGCCATCGGCGCCCCAAACGTCACGGTGACGTGTCCGGGCCGGGGCACGCGCCGGAAACGCGGCATCACCTCATACATGCCATCGACGTAGGCGGGCACGATCGGCGCACCGACGTCCATGGCCAGGATCGCTGCGCCCTTGCGGAAGGTGCCGATTGCACCGGTTACCGTCAGCCGGCCCTCGGGAAAGATGATCACCGACCAGTTGTTGCCCAGCAGCTCCTTGAGATATTCGAGATGTGGCCTGGCGCCCCCGCCGCGGGGGATGGGAAATGCATCGACCGTCACCTGAGCCAGCCGAGCTTCCCACTTGCGCTTGAAGATCGAATCCGCGGCCGCAACGACAACTGAACGGTGCCGGTACCGCGGCGGCAAAGCCTCGGCCATGACCACTGCGTCCAGGGCGCTGACGTGGTTGGCCACGAAGACGGCCGGGCCTTGAAGATCGCGGAGCAGATCGCGGTCCTTCACGGTCAGCCGGCAGAAGCTGGAGAGCGCCGGGAAAAGAAGGGTCGACTGCAGCGCCGCACGCATGCGCCGCATGCCGCGGGTTCGTGTCCACTGCGCCGTGTCGACCGCCTGGCTGTCCACGAGTGGCATGAGTGTAGGTGGGTCTTGCGCGGCGGAGGTTCAGCAGCCCCAGGTGTCCTGCCCGAGCGAGTCGTGGAGGTTGATCAGGATCAAGTAGATAGACGCCGGGTTGTAGGTGGCGGTCTGGCTCTCGAAGGTGATGGCCACTCGGCCGTCGTTGTCGTCCGCCCCGAGCTGTAGAGCGAGCTTCTTCGACTGAAACTGGAAGGTACGGCAGCCGGTGTGGGTGTGCTCATAGATCTTCGTCGAATCGTCCGGCAGGTCCGTGAGCGCGACCCGCAGCGCCTGGCCCGCCGGCGCCTGGTAGCGCGGGTATATCGCCTCCACGACCACGAAGTCATCTGAGCTGCAGTCGACCACCACCCGGCCGGGAATCATGCCGATCGAATAGGCCGTGCTGAACTGCGTGTCGCGGCGATGATTTGCCTCCCACGTGCCGATGTACGCGCCGAAATTCTTGAGCCCGGGTCGCACGGCCTTGCCGCCTGGACAATCGACCTGTCCGGGATCGTGCGATCTGACCGCGACAGGCTTGTGCTGGATCGAGCCCAACTGGACGCATGCAGATGTAAAGACGAGGCACGCCAGGACGCCCAAACTCGTCGTCAGTCGCATGAGCCCGGGCCCAATCCTAGGGTTACATCTGACGCCGGCCGCGCTGGGTGGCTATGCGGGTCGTTGCCGATTGCGACCGTGGTGAGCCCTACTTCACAGTCACGGTCATGCAGTCGCTCATCAGCACCTGCGAGAGGTCGAGCGTCCCGTTGTCGTTCTGCTTGACAACGCGGAAGATCACGTCGAACTGGGGGACGGGTGGAGGCGTGGCCTTGCGCACGAAGTGGCCCGCGCCTGCCCCGGCCTCGGATGTCGTGAAGGCGGTCAGCGTGATCCAGCCGGCCGGCGGTGACGGGGCAATCGTGCATACGCTGTCGTTCGGTGTGAAGTCAACCGCCCGCTGGACCACGTAGGTCGCATCCGGCAGCGCGCCGTGGATCTCGGCCGTGCCTTGCGCAATGAACACCGTGTCGCGCTGGTCATTGGCCGTGGGCGAGACATCGACATGGCCCGTGCCCTGGCCACTGATCGCACTCAGCTCGCTCTGGAGGCCAGGTTCCGCATGGGCGACGGGCACGAAGGCGAATACGAGGCAGGACAGCAACAGAGGCAAGAGAAAACGGGTGGTACGGCGCAGTTTCATCGCGCGACTCCTCCCTGCGCGCCGGGCATGCAATAACCGGCGCACGCCAACAACAGCCGCGGCCAATTCCACCATTCGCTCTCCGCAGTCCGGGTGGAAAAACAAGGGGGGCTTTAGACGAAGCGGCGTCAACGCTCTTAAAGGATTGCGGATCGGCGCATCCACGGCACGAGTGATCCCCACTCGATGGCACACACCCTAGCGCAGCGACCGTGGCGAGTAAATGATGGTAGTAAGGGACGACGTGCAAACGTTCAGCGGTATCGGGTCATGCCACGCCTCTCTAATCTACTAACCCCAAACTCGTGGTACTTCGCCAGGGAGTCGAACCCTGAACCTTGGGATGAAGAGTCCCCTGCTTCGACCGACCTCCACTAATGGGGCCTTCGATGGCTGGGGAGGAAGGATTCGAACCTTCAACCTTCTGATCCAGAGCAATCTGCTCTACGTCGGCGCACAAATTGAACTTGGCTGCCGCGTCTGATTCATGGATTGCGCGGCAGCACCGCGTCTGATACCGGAGCGCTAAAACCGCGCTAAAACCGTGCTAAAACCGCGCGAAGTGCGCTCACCTCGGCACTCGTCGGCTAGCGACCTGGCGCCTCACCTGCCTGAGGTTTGGCGGGTTTGTCCCGAAACGAAATGCGACGCAGCACTTGCCGTCTCGTGGCACCAGAGTTGCGGTGCTGTCGGTGAGCGCGAGCCCCTGGGTCAGGCCCGACATCAGGGCC
>DATEGL010000119.1:0-28058 GCA_035280145.1 Candidatus Dormiibacterota bacterium
AGGCGGTCGGGAACGGAGCGTGAAAGACCTGGGACAGAAGAGGCGCGAATCTGCGCCGCTGGCTGGCCTTCGACGCGGTAAGTGACAGAGCGCCAAACGTGCGGCCGTGGAACGCGCCGATGAACGCGATGTAGCTCGGCCTGCCGGTGGCGTAACGCGCGAGCTTCATCGCGCCTTCGATGGCCTCGGCGCCCGAGTTCGTGAAGAAGACGCGCGCGGGAGTGCCGGGCAGGATCTTGTTCTCCAGCCGCTCGGCGAGCTCGATCTCCGGCGCGTAATAGAAATCGGTGCCCGACATGTGCAGGAAGCGCTCCGCCTGCTCCTTGATCGCGGCCAAGACCTTGGGGTGGGAGTGGCCGGTGGTGACGACCGCTATGCCGGCGGTGAAATCGAGGAACCGATTGCCGTCGACGTCGGTGACCCAGGAGCCCTGGCCGCGGTCCATCACGAAGGGGTAGGCGCGGGTGAAGCTCGGCGACATCGCCCTGGAGTCGCGAGCGATCAGCTCGGCCGCCTTCGGCCCTGGCAACGGCGTCTTGATCTCGGGCCTCATGGGCAGGGGAAGGATAATGGTCGCGATGGCGACGACGAAAAAGACGCGCACACATTCCGTTCGGCCGTCGACGCAGGACGACCTGAAGGCGATCGTCGGGATATACAACTGGGCCGTCAACCAGACCTTTGCCACCATTGATTCAGAGCCGCTCGACGCCGAGGAGGCCCAGCAATGGTGGGAGATGCACGGCAGCCGTTCCAAGCTCCTGGTGGCCGTCGACGACACGGGGGTCATCGGGTGGGCGCGCCTCCTGCCATGGAAGCAGCGCGGCTTTGACGTGGTGGAGTGCCTGGTCTACGTCGACCCGGTGCACCACGGCAAGGGAATCGGCGCGGGGCTGTTGACCGAGCTGACCCAGGAGGCGCGAGGACTCGGCTACCGCACCATCGTGGCGAGCGTGGCCAAGGACAACAAGGCCGGCCTCGCTCTGTTCACGAAGCAGGGATTTGAGGTCGTCGGCACGATTCGCAACGCGGCCCACAAGTTCGACCGCTGGATGGACATCACGCTCGTCCAGAAAGAGCTCGAAGCCTAGCCGGCGTAAGCCGGCGGATAGACGATCCTCATCACCCCGACGGCCTGCCACTGGCCAACCACCGCCGCAGCCCTGGTGTTCTGACCCTCGTCGAGCGATCCCGAGCCGGCGAACTTCACGCCGCCGCCATTGATGCTGTCTCCGACCGGCACATCAACCTGCAGGGCTGCGGCACGAATCGATTCGGCGGTCGGCGCTGAACCCGCTCCAGGCAGGACGTTGTGGAACAGTGTCCAGCCGCCGACAAATCCCGCGACCGCGGGGATTTCCATCGACTCGCCGCCGTACGCCGCCTTCGCTCTTGCCAGCAGGTCTCGACCCGCGGGTGAAAGCGCCGCATCGCTGATGTCCGAGTCGGGTTTGTCCGCGGCGTAAACGCCGATGACTCCGGCCCCAAGTCGGAGCCCGAACTCCGGCATGCAGAATGCCGAGCTGGTGCCGATCGCACCCTTGAAAGTCAGGTGCCGGCTCAGCACCGCGTTCCAGATCGCAACCCCGTCGTCCAGGTAGCTCACGTCCCACAGAAAGTCGGGGTGAACCATCGCGATGCGTGATGCGATGACATTGGCGTCGTATGCCGCGGCGTTGTACTCGATCACGTCGACGACGTCGATGCCCTCTGCCTGCGCCAGCGCCTGCTCGCCGCCGCCGACGGACCGTCCATAGATGTCGTTGACACGCACGATCACCGCCCGCGGAGCCGCCACTCCGTTGTGCGGAACCAAGACATCGTGCGTGAACGTCACCGCCATGCGGCCCAGCGCGCTGCCCGTGGCCACGGTGCGGAACACGTAATGGCGCTGGGCGGTGATGGGATCCGCGACCGCGCCGGTCTCCCAGTAAACCGTGTTCAGCTGCTCAGCTTGTGCCGACGCCGCTGCCGACAGGGTGCTGCCGTAGGTGCCGAGGATCGCCGGCACGTGGTAGTCATGAACGAGCCTGTCCACCGCTGCGCCGGCGGCCTCCGGAGTGGTGGCATCGATGACCTGCAGCCGAATGTTCGCTTGCGACACGCGCAGCGCGGCCTGCACGCCGGCCAGCTCCTGCCTGCCACCCTCGGCCTGCGGCCCGCTCAGGGGGTATATGGCCCCAAGCACGAGGTCGTGACTCGGCGCGGCTTGAGCGCACGCCGCAGCGACCAGGAGTATTAGGAAGGTAAGGGGGAATCGCCGAAGCACGTCGCCAGAATATCGAGATGTTTGTGGGGGCAAAAGTGCCTATCCGGCGCGTTGATACACCCGTTTGGCGCCAAATAGGCGGGAATTGGCCCTATCCGGAACGGATCAGATAGCTGCGCTGACGAGGTTTCCTCGGCGCGCCTCGGCCAGTTGGTGCTCGAGCTTGCGTGCCGGCGCATAACCGTAATTCACGTGCAGCACGCGTCCGTCGGATGCCATCACGACCGTCGTCGGGAGCGTGTACACGTAGAACCGTTCTGCCAGCCCGCGCTCTGCCACGGCATCGATTCTGTCGATGCGGACGTCGCCCAACCGAGCGAGCGCAGGCTCCTGGTGCGTCTTGCAGACGGTGCAGCTCTCACCCGTGAAGTACACGATGTAGGGCTCGGCCGCCGGCGAGCCTGTGGCTCTCGCAGCGAGACGGCGAGCCCGCGAAGATCGAAACGCCTCGAGGCCGGCGACGGCAAGCACGACAACGCTCACCGCCGCCAGAGCCCAGAGTTGCGCACTCATGCCCGTGCCCGGATGATCCCCCGCCGCTCAAGCTGGAAGAAGATCTGACACCCCAGGCAGTAACCAAACGCAAGGTTGACGAACGCCAGCACCGCCACGAGCAGCGCCAACGCCAATCCCACGACCGGCAGCGGGATCAGGAACACAGACGCCACGGCCAGGAACACACCGCCCAGACCCTGGGCGAAGTTGTGCGGCTCCGGCCGGTCCTGCACCGGCCGCGGCTTCACGAGCCCGCGCGGCTTGAGGACGAGAAAGTAGACCTGCTTGAACAGCGCCAGCCGCGGGGCAAATGTGCCCACAAGCAGAACGATGGCCAGCAGCGGAATCAAGACGAGCAGCGGTCGGAGCACCGCGCTGCCCACGAACGCGACCAGCACTGTCGCGATGATCCCGGTCTGGTTGACCTTCAGCGCCGAGTGGTCGACGACCTGACCAGGCGTGCTCACTTCTCGATCGGTACGCGAATGGAGCTGCCCCACTCGGTCCACGAACCGTCGTAGTTCTTGACGTCGGGGTACGCGAGCAGCTCGTGCAGCACGAACCACGTGTGCGCCGACCTCTCGCCGATGCGGCAGTACGCGATCACTTCCTTGTTCGGGACGACGCCCTTGCCGCCGTAGATCTCCTTCAGCTCGTCGTGGCTCTTGAACGTCCCGTCTTCGGCGTTGACCGCGGTGCCCCACGGAATGCTGGCGGCGGTGGGGATGTGACCGCCGCGCTGCGCACCTTCCTGCGGCAGGTTCTCCGGTGCGAGCAGCTCTCCCGAGAATTCCTTCGGCGACCGGACGTCGACCAGCGCGATCTTGCCCAGCCGGTCGAGGACATGGTCGCGATACGCGCGGATCTTCTCGTCCGGCGAGCTATGGAAGTGATAGCTCGTGGCGGGATACGAAGGCACGTCTGCCGTGTACTGGCGGCCTTCCTTCTCCCATTTGACACGCCCGCCGTCGACGAGCTGCACCTTGTCGTGGCCGTAGTACCTCAGCGCCCAGTACGCGTACGCGGCGAACCAGTTGTTGTTGTCGCCGTAGAGCACGATCGAGGTCTCCGGCGAGATGCCACTCCTGCCGAGCAGCTGGGCAAGGGCCTCCCTGGATGCGATGTCGCGCTGCAGCTGGTCCTGGAGGTCGCGCTTCCAGTTCCAGCCGACCGCGCCCTCGATGTGGCCCTTTTCGTAATTGGCCGGATCAACATCGACCTCGACCAGGCGAATGCCGGCGTCCTTGGCATGCTCGGCAATCCAGTCCGTGCTGACGAGTGGTTGTGTCTGTGTTTGAGAGCTCAAATTCCAATACCTCCAGAAATGCAAATGACCGAACAACGGATCGAGTTCGGGGGAGGGGATCCGGTCGAGTGGGCGCGCCCTAAGGGCGCGAGCAAACGGCCGGTCTAGCTACAGAAGCAGACCTGACGGTGGTCCAGACGCTGGGCAGGCCAAGCGAGGTCGCGCATCAGACATTCCATTTTAGGAAAGACGTGGTCCGAATGGGGCAATCCCGGACAATTGCGACGGTGTCGCAAGTAGAGCTCATCAAGTACCAGGCCCTCGGCAACGACTATCTCTTGCTGGACCTGCCCGGACCGCTCGAAGACGTGGTCGACCGCCTGCCCGCCCTGTGCGACCGCCACCTTGGCCTCGGCTCGGACGGCCTGCTGGCTTTTGACCCCAGGTCGATGACGGTGCGCATCTTCAACCCGGACAGCTCCGAGTCCCAGAAGAGCGGCAACGGTCTGCGCATCACGGCAGCCCACGCGGTGCTCGTCCACGGCGCGCCTGACCGGTTCGAGCTCGCCACCGTAGACCGCAGCAACGCTGTCCGAGTTCTTGCCAGGCACGGCGCAGAGGTTGTCACCGAGGTCGACATTGGCCGGCCTTCGTTTCGGGCCGCCGACCTGCCGGCGAGGTTCGAAGGCGAGCCTGACCATGTCGAGCTGGACACGCCCGCCGGTCGCGTCGAGGCGGTGCTCGTCTCGGTTGGCAACCCGCACTGCGTCGTCTTCGGCCAGCCGGTCACCATCGAACGCTGCCTCGAGCTTGGCCCCTATCTGGAGCGGCACACCGCTTTCCCCGAACGAACCAACGTCCAGCTGTGCCAGGCGATCGACCGGACCTTCGTTCGCGCAGAGATCTGGGAGCGTGGCGCCGGCTACACGCTGGCGTCAGGCACGAGCGCGAGCGCAGTCGCGGCCGCCTGTATGCGACGCGGGCTCGTCGGTGACAGCGTCACCGTGATCATGCCCGGAGGAAATCTGGCGGTTCGCCGCGAGCGAAGCGGCGATCTGGTCCAGTCCGGCCCGGCGCGCCGGGTCTATCGCGCGACAGTCGACCTCGCCGACTTCGCTCCGTAACTCGCCTCGAGCACGTCGACCGTCGGCGTGGCGAGCATCCCTAGCCCTGGGTCAGTCGCGCCACCGCGCTCGGAAGTTCGGCGAGGCCGCTGATGACGGCATCGGCCAGCGTGGGGTCGTCTTTTTCGCGCTGGCGATTGACCCAGATGCGCTGGATCCCAAGCTCCCGCGCCGGCCTGATGTCGTGGAAGTAGCTCTGCGCAACGTGGATCCAAGCGTCTGCGGAGGAACCGAACGCGGATCGGAACCGCCGAAAGTGGGCAGGGTCGGGTTTGTACGCGGACACGTCCTCCGCCGTCACTACCGCATCGAACGACGCCGGTAGGCGCCGCTGGGTGAGGGCGATGATGTCGCGGTCGCAGTTGGTCAGGAGGGCCAGCTTCCAGCCCTGTCTGCGGAGCTCGCCAAGGGCCGGGCCGACGTCGGCGAACGGCGGCCAGTAGGGGATTGTGGAGACGAGTGCGGTCGCGTTATCAGGCTTCAGGTCAAGCCCGAGATTCCGCGCCGCGCGGCGGGTCGTCTCGGTCAGGACCGCGCGATAGCGCTTGAACGATCCCTCGTTCTCGACTTCGGCCTCGAGCCGGATGTAGGCGTCGAGAAACCGAGCGCCGCTACCCGGAAAGAGGAGGTCGCCGGTGGTCTGGATGCCGTGTCGCCAGTCGATCAGCGTGCCAAAGCAGTCAAACGTCAGCCACCGGCCGGCCATGACCCCGGTTCGCTTAGCGACCAGGCGCCGTGTACGTCATCGTCTTCTTGGTTGCCTCGTCGACCTCCTCGGGGGTCAGCAACACGGTTGTTGTCGATGTCGCACCACCGCCGGCGGCCACCGCAAGGGCAAACGCAGCCGCGGTCACATTGTCGAGGCCATCGACGATGGCGACGACATCATCCTCCCCAAACGCGAAATAGAAGGCTTCCAGCCTGCCACCTGCGGCTTTCACGGCAGCTTCGATGACTCGCCTGCGTCCAGTCCCTCCGTCCTTCAGGACGCCTTTGATTCCGTCCAACGTGTACGAGCCCCGGATCAGATACTTCGCCATTGCAGTTCCTCCTCCTTGAACTGATCACCCGCCAGGCTTTGGCAGGTACTCCTGGATCGCATGCGCAAGGTGCTGCATGCTCATCGACTGCAGCCACACCTTGCCCGGCCCGGTCAGCGCGGCGAGGAACAATCCCGAACCGCCGAAGAACATGTTCTGGATTCCGGGCACGGTCACGATGTTGAACTGGACCGACTCCTGGAACATGCCGACCTGGCTCGGATGTACGCGCACCGTATTGCCGGGCTGTAGGTCGTATATGACGACCTCCCCGTTCAGCGCCACCCACGCCTGCCCCTGACCTGTCAGCTTCTGGAGTCGGAACCCAGTGCCACCGAAGACGCCGGCGCCGAGGCGCTGCTGGAAACCGATCGAAAACTGCACGCCGAGCGTCGCGCAGAGGAATCCGTGCCGGTGGACCATGTATGCCTGGCCGGGCATGATCTCGAGCGGCAGGATCTGCCCCGGCAGCTTGGCGGCGAACGCAAGCAAGCCCGGACCGCCGGCTGCGGTGTACTCGGTCATGAACAGCGTGCCACCCGCCACAGCGCGGCCGAGCGCACCTAGAAAGCCACCCTGCTGGCCGCCGACCGACATCCCGGTCTGCATCTGGATCGACATCGACATCCACGAGAGCTCGCCCGATTCGGCGAACACCTTCTCGTTGGGCTGCATGGTCAACTCGAGGACAGGCATCGTGGTCCCGACGATCTTCGCTTCCATCTTCTAGTTCCTGTGGTGAGGATCGATGATCCGGCGGCGCGACGCGTGCGGCGCCGGGTTGCGTGAGCAATCGTCGCAGACGCCAACCACGAGCACCTGCGTCCGAACCGGCTTGAAGCGATGCCCCTCCTCGAGGTGCGACTCCAGCTCGTGGACCAGCTCTTCCTGGATGTGCATCACCCCGCCGCACACCTGGCAGACCGCGTGATGGTGATCGCCGCTCGCCAGCTCGTAGTGCGTCGGACCGTCGCCCAGGTGCGCTGCGTAGACGGAGCCGGACGCGGTCAGCGCGTCCAGCGCGCGATACACGGTGCTTCGCGGAAAGCTCGGCTGCGACCGATGCAGCTCGACGGTGATCTCCTCGGCCGTGCAATGGCCGCCGAGGCGCACGATCGTGTTGTAGACCGCCTGCCGCTGCGCCGTGCGGCGCATCCCAGGCGCGAGCATCAGACAGGTATCACGTGAAGGGAGCGATCGGCCTTCGTGAGCACGCGACAGCCGTCTTTCTCGACGACCACGTCGTCCTCGATCCGCACACCGCCGAAGCCCGAGACGTAAACGCCAGGCTCCACCGTGAAAACCATGCCGGCCTCCAGCACCGTGCGTGACCCGGGTTCGAGGCTCGGATCTTCGTGAGCCTCCAGGCCGAGACCGTGGCCGATGCGGTGGAAAAAGTGCTCACCGTGACCCGCCTCTTCGATTACGCGCCTGGCGGCCGCGTCGATCTCGCCGGTCGTGACTCCTGGACGCACCGCCGCGATCGCCGCGTCGTGGGCTCGGAGCACAAGACCGTGAATCTCGCGGTGACGTGCGCTCGGCTCGCCGATCACCGCCATCCGCGTCGAGTCGCCCTTGTAGCCGTCATGCGCAGCGCCGAAATCAAGCAGCACGTAATCGCCAGGCGAGAGCTTGCGGTTCGAGGGCTCGAGGTGCGGCATCGCGGAGTTGGGGCCCGACTGGACCAGCGTGTCGAATGACAGCGTCGCGCCCAGCTCGCTGATGGCGGTTCCGAACAACAGCGCGACATCGAGCTCGTTCAAGCCGGGGTGAATCCGCGCGAGAACTTTTACGAAAGCCTCATCGGTGATGGCGGCGGCGCGCTGCAGCTTTTCGATCTCGACGTCAGTCTTGATGCTGCGCAGCCTGCGGATCTCCCCGCCAACATCGACCAGCTCGCTCGCACCTGTGCGCGTGGTCACCACCTCCGCCGCGTGAAGGGTGAGGTGTTCCTTCTCGACACCGATCTCCGTCGACCTGCCGAGGGATTCGCTGACCAACCCGTACGGGTCTTCTCCGTCGCGCCAGCCAACCACTGCGACGTCGTGGGCGTCGCGCGTCGCCTTCTCCTGCTCGAGCGAGGGCACGATCAGGGTGGCATCACGCGCGCGAACGGCCAGTGCCATCAGGCGCTCGTGAGGATTGGCGTGAAAGCCGGTGAGGTACGCGATCGACACGGGGTTGGTGACGTAGACGGCCTCGACGTGGCGCGCCTCCATCCACTGCCTGACCCTTGCAAGCTGGCCTGCGGTTGTGACCGAGCTACTCAATTGCGGTGATGCGCACCGTGTACGCGCCGCCTGGCGTCTTGATCAGAACGCTGTCACCGACGCGGTGGCCGAGAAGCGCCTTGCCAAGCGCCGACTCGAAGCTGACGCGGCCGGCCTTGGGGTCGGCTTCCGCCGGACCGACAATTCGGTAGGCCTCCTCCGCCGCCTCCTCCTCGGTGAAGCGCACGGTGCTGCCCATGCCGACGATTCCACGTTGGGTGCGTTTCTCGATCAGCACGTGGTTCTTGATGATGGCCTCGAGCTCTTTGATCCGCGCCTCCATCATTCCCTGCTCGTTCTTGGCGGCGTGGTACTCGAAGTTCTCCGACAGGTCACCGAGCTCGCGGGCAGCCTTGATCTTGGCCACGATCGCGGGTCTCCGCTTGGTCGTGAGCTCGTTGTGCTCCTTGCGGACGGCTTCGAGCCCTTCGGGGGTGATGTGAACGTCGGTCATGTCCCCGAGTGTAAATCGCGGGGGAGGCAGCGCCTCCCCCGCCCGTCCCTCCTCTCGGCGGCCCGCTAGGGCTGCAGTCCGTCGACCGGCTGCGGCTCGTTGACACTGGGCGCGGCGCTTGGCTGCGCGACGCCGCTGGTGCTGGTGCCGTGCGCGAGGTAGCCGCCGGCTCCCGCCAGCAGCATGCCGGCGATGAGGACGACGACCCACAACCAGACACCCCTGGAGGCGCCCGTGCCGCGCAGTGTTCCGGTTGCCTGCATTGTCCGTCCCTCCTATTGGATTCGGCCTCTTGGATTCGGCCGCGGGGCCTGAAGCAAACCTAGGTTCCGCGCGGTCCGTTCAAAAGAGCGGAACTACCTCATCGTTGCGTCGTCGATACCCGATCTCAGGTACCTGTTTTTTCGGCTACAGTCCGAGCCATGAGACGGCTGATCCTCACCGTTGGGATGCTCCTGATGGGTATGGCCCTCGTCGCCGGTGCCGCGGCAGCGTTGGTGCCGACCTCACTCCTGCCCCTTGACCAGCAGGTCGGCACGCACACCTCTGCGGCCGGCGCTGTGCTTGGCATCGGGCTCATGGCCGCGGCGGTGAATCCGTCTGCCAACATCGGCTGGGTGCGGGCGGGGGTCCTGTACGGCTTCGTCGTGCTGGCTTTCGAGGCCGGCTCCTGGCTTCTGTGGCGGGCGCAGTTTCATCTGGGGCCGGTCATCTTCGGACTTGCATTCAGCCTGCTTCTGATCGCGACCTACCCCGAACGCAAAAAGCTGATCCCCGCAATGGTCGGATCCGCGCCGCGCAAGCCCGAGGCTGCGGCGGTCAAGACTGCGCCGGCGCTGCAGCCTGAGTCAGAAACGAAAGCCTGAGTGCAGGAAAACTCCGACCAGGTCGTCCGTCGGGTCGACCCCCTCAACTCCGAGGTTCGCCTGGCGCGGCTGACCGACGGTTCCGTGACACCCAACGACCGCTTCTACATCCGCAACCACTTCCCACTACCCAAGATCGTGGCCAAATCCTGGCGCCTCCTGGTGACCGGTCTCGTCAACAAGCCGGTGACCATGTCCCTACCCAACCTGATGCGATTGCGTGGCGAGACCATCCCCGTGACGCTCGAATGCGCGGGCAACGGGCGCGCGCTGTTCAACCCGGCTATCGAAGGTGAGCCCTGGGCGCTGGGCGCGGTTAGCTCTGCGGAGTGGACCGGTGTGAAGCTGTTCGATGTCCTCGACACCACGGAGCCGGCGCCCGGTGCGACTCATCTCGTGTTCAAGAGCGAGGACGGTTTCGAGCGCGCCCTCAGCATCGAGGAAGCGCGTGAGGGACCCGTGCTGCTTGCCTTCGGCATGAATGGCGAACCGCTGCCCCCGGTGCATGGCTACCCGCTACGCGCGATCGTCCCGGCGTGGTACGCGGTCGCATCCGTGAAATGGCTGAAGGAGATCGAGGTCACCGACCATCCTTTCGCAGGGCACTTTCAGGTTGAGCGCTACATCTACGACACGGCGCGCGGCGTCGAGCCGGTCAGGTACCAGAAGGTGCGGTCGCTGATCACCGCCCCGGAGGACGGGCAGACCATCGCCGCCGGCGACGTCACGATTCGCGGGCTCGCATGGTCGGGCGCGTTTCCGCTCGGCCAGGTCCATGTCAGCATCGATGGGGGCGAGTGGTTGCAGGCAACTCTGCAGGGACTCCCCGATCGGTACGCGTGGCGGGTCTGGAATCTCGATGCTCGACTGCTCACACCCGGAGTGGTGACGATTCGCGCGCGGGCCACGGACCTCAACCGAGAATCGCAGCCCGAGCAGGCGGAGTGGAACCGCCTGGGCTACGGCAACAACTCGATCCAGACGGTGACCGTGACTGTTTCTTAGGTCTTCGGCACCAGCGCCTGGACCTCTTCGGTCATCCGGCGCTGCAACAGGAACGACACTCCATAAACCGCGCCGGCCAGGACCGCACCGACGAGCACTGCGAGGGTCGCGTGCAGAACCACTGGCGAGATAGGCGCGAGGGCAACAGCGTCATCGCCGATCACAGCCGCGGACGCCAGGGCGACGGGGGTGATGAGAGGCAGCCACTGCAGCCGTCGCAGGACTGGCGGCACAGGAGGCTCCACGCGCCCCACCATGCGCTGCCCCATCACCCCGACCGACTTCACGTGCTTCAGGTTGGGGGTGACGGTCAGCACGACGTTGACCTGGTTGCCCGGCACCTGCTTCAAGCGAGAAGGCGGGACGAGATACTGCTCAACGCCGCCGCGGGTCTGGACCATGAGCATGCCGAGACCGAGCGAGGTGCTGACGGAGCTTGCGCCAACGAGCTGGCCCTGCACCAACCGCGGCTCAGTCCGGCGATCCTTCAGCGCCAGTCGGAATCCCGGTCCAACAAAGCTCGCGAGCAGCGCGATCGGCAACACCCATACGACCGCCGCGGCGATTGCGTCGGGCCAGCCATAGATCAGCGGGACGAAGAAGACAATCGCGGCGGCGACGAGCATGCAGGCCACGCCGATCCCCAGCGCGATGTAACCGATCCGGATCACCCGTTCCGGCGCGTAACCCTGCAGCATCCCGCCGGACTGGACGTAGCGCTCGCGCTGCTTGCGAGTCGCCCCCGACGCGTTGGAGCCGGCTGCCTTCGGCTGGACCCTGCGCATCTGCTGCCGGACCTGGCGTACCTGTTTCTTGCCCATCCTCTCTAGATCGGGAGTGTATCCCCCGGATATGTGAGACGGCCTCCCTCGACATGTGCAAACGGCGTGAGGTAGTGCCTGGCGGGCGCCGGCATGCCGGTGATGTGCCTCACGTCGATGCCACGAACTAAAAGTGCGTCGGCGATCAGCGAGCGATGGCACCGCCATGGCACGACTTCCGCGCACATGATCGCAAGGGGCTGTTGGGCGGCCAGCTCGATGAGCCGGTCGATCCCGCGCCAGAACTCGTCCGTCTGCATGTAGTCGGCGTAGCCACGAAACGAGGCATTGCGCCAACCCCGATTGATCGAGTCCGGCTTCGGCTTGCGCAGACCGCCAAGCTCGGGCATGTGAAGGTAGGCGATCCCATGCCCAGCAAGCCATCGCTCCAGCGCCTCTTTGGCGAAGTGCGGCATGCGCCGCGATCCCGGCACCGTCCGCACATCGGCCAGGAGCTTCACGCCGCGGTGCTCGAGCAGCGCGACGAAGTCGTCGAACGCCCTCGTCGAGTGCCCGATGGTGAGAATTACGGTCTGCGTTGCGAAGGGTCGACCGCAGGCACGAGCACCCGCCGGTTGAGCGTCCTGCCGTTTAGCTGCACAGCGCCCGAGAAGAGATACGCCGGCTCGTAATAGCTGCGGTCACCCGCCGCGACCAGGACGTATACGAGCTCGGCCTGAGTCAGCTTGACAGTGGGCGCCTGAGTCAGGCTCGCGCCTGACGTGCCGGACGCGATGGCCGACTGAACCGCTTCGTTCGGCGCGATGACCTTGTAGGTCGCGACGTCGAGGCTCAGCGGGAGCAACCCCGAGGCGAGCACCGGACGGTTGCCGCCGGCCAGATCGACCTCGAGGCCGTAGCGCTCGCCGTTGACGTTGACGAGGTACGCAATGCCGTAGCCGGGGGCGTCGAACTGGCGCTCGTAACTCACCTTGACGGGGTCGGCGTTGCTGTCGACGGCGACGGTGAACTCCCATTGGGGCGCGAGACTGTGCTGGGCAAGAAAGATGTTGGCCAGGTCCTGTGGACCCGCTCCCGCCGCCTCGATCACAGGCATCGTCGCCGACGAGAAGATGAAGAACGCGGGGCTCGAAGGCGGTACCTGCACCGTGCCGCGGACTTTGAGCGTGTAGTCCGAAGCGCTGTACGAGCCGAGAAAACCCGCAGGCCGCTCGCGCAGGACCGCGCCCAGCCCAGAAGCGAACTGATCGGCGGCGCTGGTCGTGGGCTCCAAGTACCGAAAGACCGGCGCGGTCGTGACGTTGAAGTTCAAGGTGCCCGCCCACGTGTACTGGGCCGGGCCGAGATACGAGTTCCCGGACACATCCGCGGTGGCTGGGGGCGCAGCCGCCTTGGGCCCGCCGGCGAATACCGGCGTCGGCAGCCGGCCAAAGGTGCCGGCAAACAGGTCACCGCCTCGAGTCGCGCTCTGGCCGGCGGTGAGCGCGGAGGAGCCCTCACCCCTTGGGCCACGCCCAAGACCGCTGTACGCAAAGATGCCGGCGCCAACGACCACGACCAGCACTGCCGCGACCGCCGCCATCGGCACCGCCGGCGCCTCCCAGATGCCCTGGAACAACCCGACCACCACATCGCTGGCGCGTCGCTGTGGTGGACGGCTCTCCTGGACCCGCAGCCACAGCTCGTCCTCGAATCCGGCGCGGGGCCGGGTCGACTCGAACGCGCCGTCGAGCTGGCGCTGAAGCGCCTGAGTCTCGAGGTCTTCGTCCGGGACCTGGCTCACGTCGCGTCCTCCTTCTGGATTGATTCGCGCAGCGCCTTCAGCGCCCGGTGATACAGCATCTTCGCCGCGTCTTCGCTGCAGCGCATCAGCTTGCCGACCTCATCGAAGCTCAGTCCGGAATGTCGCAGCGAGATCACGTCCCGTTGGCGGTCGGGGAGCTTTGCCACATGCACCAGCAAGGCCTGGTACTGGATACGTTCCTCGGCCTGAGCGGCTGGATCCTCCTCCACCATGGGCTGGTGCTCGACCGTCCGCCGCAGGCGCTCCTGGCGGCCATGGGCGCGGAAGTGGTCGAGCGTCGCGTTCCGAGCGATGCGAAAGAGCCAGGCCGATGGCGTCGTGTTGCGAACCTCGAAACGACCGTAGGCCTGGTACGCGTTCATGAACACCTGCGCTGTGATGTCCTCGGCATCGGCGGACGTGCCGACCTGCGCCCTGACGTAGGCGTAGATACGGCCGAGGTACTCCCGATAGAGGTCCTCGAAAGGCGGCCGCTCGGCGTCCAAAGCCGGTTCATCGTATGGGTGCGCACCGTATTTGAGGCAACGCCCGGCCTGGGGGCGCTGTAACGCCGCCTAATCCCTGAGTGCGGCGAGGACCTCTTTGGGCCGGTTGCTGAATATTGAATCAGGGCGAGACCACCTGCACCACGCAATGGCCGCCTCGTCGTCGACCGGCCACACCGCGACCGCGCCTCCCGCTGCATGCACCTCGCGTACTACGTCGGGGTCGGCCGCGCCCCAGTGCGGCGAGTAAACGTCCGCGCCGGCGTCGCGCAGCAGCTTGGCCGGGTTGATCGGGCGGGCGCCTTCCAGGATGCCGAGCTGGAGCGACGGTTCCATCCGGCGCAGCTCGTGGATGACCTGGTGATTGAACGAGATGACGGCGCACTCGGGCACAGCGCCCAGCTGGCGAAGCATTGCGACGAGCTTGTCTTCGAGTCCGGGATAGAGCGGCGGCACCTGCTTGACCTCGATCACGAGCCCGACCTTGCCGAGGGCCAGCTCGACGACTTCCTGCAGGAGCGGGATCTTTTCACCCTCGCCTGCGTCGAGCTTGCGCAGCTCGGCCGCGGTGAAGTCGCGGACCATTCCGGTGCCGTTGGTGGTGCGCTCGAGCCCGTGGTCGTGGATGACCACGAGCCGCCCGTCAGCGGACAGGTGGACGTCGCATTCGATCAGATCGCAGCCCACAGCGATCGCCGAGCGGAATGACCGCATCGTGTTTTCAGGATGCTCGGCCGGGTTCCCCCGGTGTCCCCCCAACAGCGGCCGCCCGTCATCGTGTGCTGCCTCATAGCGATCGCGTATGGACTGAGTCAAGGCGCAAACCCAATATAACCCGCGGCGAAACGAATCCCGCGTTGAGTGATTGCTTCATTTGGAGAAGCGCCGGTATTCGTTCTCTATAGTGCAGGGGTGACCTCGCCCCGACCCAAGACTATCGCGGAGCTTCGCGCCGGCGGTCACCGACGCGAGACGGTCAAGCAGGAGATGCGCCGCAACTTGCTGACGCGCCTACGCTCAGGCGAGCCGCTGCTGCAGGGCATCGTCGGCTACGACGAGACGGTTCTCCCCCAGCTCGCCAACGCGATCATCTCCGGCCACGACCTGATCCTGCTCGGCGAGCGCGGCCAGGCCAAGAGCCGGATCATGCGCTCGCTTGTCAGCCTCCTTGACGACGAGGTGCCGGTGATCGCCGGCTGTGAGGTCAACGACCATCCATACGATCCAATCTGCCGGCGGTGTCTCGACCTGGTGGCCAGGGACGGCGACGACGTTGGAGTCGCATGGATCAGCCGCGATCGGCGCTACGGCGAAAAGCTGGCCACGCCCGACATCTCGATCGCGGACCTCATCGGCGAGGTCGACCCGATCAAGGTGGCGGAAGGGCGCTACCTCGCCGACGAGCTGACCATTCACTACGGGCTGCTGCCGCGCACGAATCGCGGCATCTTCGGCATCAACGAGCTGCCTGACCTGGCCGAGCGGATCCAGGTCGGGTTGCTGAACATCATGGAAGAGAAGGATGTGCAGATCCGCGGCTACCGCGTGCGACTGCCGCTCGACCTTTTCGTTATCGCCAGCGCCAACCCGGAGGACTACACGTCAAGAGGTCGCATCATCACGCCGCTCAAGGACCGTTTCGGCTCGCAGGTGCGCACCCACTATCCGCTCAGCATCGGCGAAGAGATGCAGATCATGGAGGCGGAGCGGCAGGCCGTCCCGGAAGACTTCGAGCTCATCTTCCCGTCCTTTATGAAAGAGATCGTCGCCGAGCTGACTCACCTCGCTCGTCGCAGCCCGCACATCTCGCAGACGTCAGGAGTTTCGGTCCGCATGTCGATCGCAAACGTCGAGAACCTCGCGAGCAACGCCGTGCGCCGTGCCGCGCGTTTGGGCGAGTCGCTCGCGGTGCCCCGCATCACTGACCTCGCGTTCCTCGCGTCGTCAACCGCCGGGCGTGTGGAGATCGAGGCGCTCGACGAAGGCAAGGAGGAGCAGGTGCTCGGCCGGCTCGAGCGCGGGGCGATCAGCTCGGTCTTCAGCCGCCACTTCTCGGCGTCGCAGTTCGAGGGCATCGTCGGGAGGTTCGAGGAGGGCAGCATGCTCGAGGTCGGCGAGGGGATCCCCGCCCGCGCGTACGTGCGAGCGATCGGGGAGGTGCCGGAGTTGGCGGCGGCGCTCAAGAGGCTCTCGCTGCCGGACCGGCCGGAGGTGCGCGCGTCCGTGATCGAGTTCCTGCTCGAAGGCCTGCACCTGAACAAGCGCCTGAACAAAGACGAAGTGGAAGGCCGGGCTATCTACCGCCGCTAGCCACACGCGCGGTTGCCGCCAATGTGTCGGCAAAAGTGCCTATCCGATGCGTCGATACACCTTTTTGGCGCCAAACAGGCGGGTTTCCGCCATATCGCGCCGATCCTCAGTGCTGCACCGCGTAGATCCAGGCAAACGCGACCACCAGGCCGACGACGAGTAGGAAGAACAGCAGCTCGACCCTGATGGCCAGCCGGACCAGCCGCCGCGCCCGCCGTGTCCGGGCCCCGCAGCGATCGCAGTACGCCGCGTCGGGCCGCAGCTCCGCCCCGCACTTCTCACATGCCGCCTGGACCTGCACCACGCCATCGAGTATGCGACGTCAGCCAGACGACGTCGGAGAGGAGCCCGATGACCGCCCGGGTAACCTTTAACCCGTGGAACTTCAAGAAGAGATGTCCACCGGGGACGTGGTGCTGCTGCTCAGCTCAGTTCCCGAGCGGACCAGCGATCTCGTGTACTGGCTCGACGAGGCAAGGCTTCGCTACCGGCACGGACCCGCCTTTCCCACCCTCGGCGGCCTGATCGCCCACCTTGTCGAATCCGCGGCGAGGGTAGACGCCCTGCTCCGCCACGCCCACCTCGACGGCCAACTGAAAGCCGACGTGCGCGGCGCGATTGATCCGGCCCATGACCAGGAGCTGAGCATCCCGCTGCAAGAGGCGCTGGAGGATCTTTCCCGGGTCAGGCGGCGCACCGTTGACCTGCTGCACGGCTGGGGCAGATCCGAGTGGGACCGCATGATCTCCGACCCCCGCGGAGCCGACATGACGCTGCTCGACGTGTGCCGCGTCGTGGCGAGGCATGAGATGGGTCACATCGCTCAGATCCGCAACCTCAGCGCCCTGCTCCCAGAACCTCGAGACCTCGGTCCTGCGAGCCCGGCCGGCATGAACGGCAGCTAAGACGGCAGTGAGTGACAACGAAGAGATCCAGCAGGACGACCAGGCACAGCCGGAGAACGACCAGACACGGCCGGCGAAATCCGGGCGGTCGCGGCGCAGGCGCAAGGCGGGTGGCGGCGGCCGGCCGGCGCAGTACTGGATGGTCGTCAGCTCGCCCGACAACTTCCGCAAGACGCGCGAGCACGGCTTTTCGATCCAGGGATTGAAGAGCCGTCACCGGCGGCGCGTCGAGACGATGCGCGTCGGCGACCGCCTCCTCTACTACGTCACAGGTCGGGCCGCGTTTGCGGCCACCGTGACGGTGGCGTCGCCCATGTATGAGGACCACACGCTGATCTGGCGCTCCTCGCGACGCGACGAGGACTATCCGTGGCGCGTCCACATCCTCTCGGACATCGTGCTCGAGGAACCAGACTGGGTGCCGGCCAAGGAGATCGCCTACCGACTCGACTACGTGCGCAAGTGGCCACCCGAGCACTGGACCCTGGCCTTCCAGGGCCACATCCACGCGCTGCCCAAAGCGGACTTCGCGATCATCGAGGACGAGATCTCCCGGAGCTCGAAGCGCCGCAAAGCTCTCGCCGGCTGATGTTTCTCCGCGACCTGCGCGAGCTCTACACGTTTCATTTTCGCGAGGAGCGTCGCGAGCGGCTGTTCCTGGCCTCGATCGCGTTCTTCATCACGTTCGGCGCCGTCCGCGGCATCACGCTCATGATCCGGGCGAACGTCGGCCCGATCCACAACCTGACCACGAGCGGCGGCCTGCACATCCACCACCTCGTCTGGGGCATCCTGCTGCTCCTTGTGGTGGGGTACGTGTGGCTGCTCGAGATCGGAGTCGGCTCGAACTGGGTCGCCAGCGTGACCGCCATCGCGTTTGGCGTCGGCGCCGCCCTGACTCTCGACGAGTTCGCCCTCTGGCTCAACCTGAGCGACGTCTACTGGGAGCGCCGGGGCCGCGAGAGCATCGACGCGGTGCTCATCTTCGGCAGCTTGCTGTCCATCGGCATCTGGGGCTGGCCGTTCTTCCGGGGCTTGAAGGACCTGGTGCTCCGCCACAAACCGGCGACCGGCGGTGCTTGATGCGTAGTGGGTATGAACCTCGGAGTACGCCGCATGACCAGCGTCAGGTCTGATGACGAAGACTTCGAGGCGCTTTTCACAGCTCAATACGCGCGTGTAGTCGGAATCGCCAATCGCGTTCTTGCCGATCCGCACGAGGCAGAGGACGTGGCCCAGGACGTCTTCATCGACTTCCACCGGCTCCACTCGGCGACGGCCGACTACGCGCCTGCCTGGCTTCATCGTGCGGCCGCGCACGCTTCGCTCAACCGCCTGCGCGGGGCCCGGCGCAGGCAGAAGCGCGAGGTGGCGCAGGCGCTGGAGGAGGGAGAGCGGACGCTCGATCCGCAAAAGCAGGCCGAGGTCGCCGAGGACCGCCGCATGGTGCGACAGGCGCTGGGAAGGTTGGCGCCCAAACCCGCGGCCGCTCTGGCGCTGCGAGCAAGTGGGCTGAGCTACGCCGAGGTCGCACAGGCGCTGGGTGTCGGTATCGGACAGGTTGGAACTTTGTTGAGACGCGCAGAAGCCGCGCTGCGAAAGGAGGTAACCCGTGGCACATCTAACTGAAGGAACTTTGCGCCGGATGGTTGACGATCCGGACGCGCGCGCGGGCGCGGACAGCGCCCACCTGGAGACTTGCGCGGAATGCCAGGCTCGATTCAAGGCCGTGTCCGATGACGCGACCTCGATCGCGAGCATGCTCGCCGTGCCTGACCTCCAGGTCGACACCCACCGAGCATTCCAGCGCGTCATGAACGCGCCGCGATCGCAGCCCGCGCTCGGTCTGCGCTTCCCAGTGCTTCGCCCCGTCAGCCGGCCGACCTTCGCCCTCGTGGCGGCAGTCGTGGCCGCGGCCGTCGTCTTGATGGCGTTCACGTTCAGCGGATTCTTCTTCCGGCCGACGACTGTGACGCCGGTTGCGGTCACGGTGGCTGACGTGCAGGCGCTGGCGCAGCTCGCCGACTACGGCACCATCACGTGGACCAAAGAACCGCAGTTCCAGATCGCAACCACCGCCGCCGACGCGTCGGCTGTCGCAGGTGGCCTGCACGTGCCCGTGGTTGCCAACGGGAAGCTGCCGGCGGGAGTTTCAACAACCGTGACGTACGGCGGCATGTCTCAGGCGGTGGCGACATTCACCTTCAGCGCTGACAAGGCAGCGGCGGCAGCCGCCAGACAGGGCAAGACGCTGCCGGCGATGCCAAAGGGCATCGACGGAGCCACGCTCACGATCACCGTCGGCCCGGCCGTCGGAGAGATCTTCGGACAGCTCAACCAGCCCACCGGCGGCAGCGAGATCAACCTGCCGCAGCTCGTCATCGCCCGCTCTGCGGCGCCGACGGCAACGTCGACGCAGGTCACCGTGTCCCAGCTCGAGAACTACATCCTTTCCCAGCCCGGGATCTCGAACGAGCTCAAGAGCACGATCAAGTCGATCGGTGACCCGAGCAAGACGCTGCTGATCCCAATCCCCGTCAACTACACAACCTCGCAGAACGTGACGGTGCAGGGCGTCCAGGGCGTCGCCCTCGGCGACAACACAGGCATTGGTGCCGGGGTGGTGTGGGTGAAAGGCGGCTCGGTTTACTTCGTGGCCGGGTCGATCAAGCAGTCCGAAGCGATCGACATCGCCAATAACCTGAAGTAGTCAGGGGCCGTTAGCGTTGTGCTGATGGCCGAAGTCGCAGAAAAGAAACAGGCGGCCGTCTCCCCCGAGGCGGCCGCCGGCACGCCCGCCGTCAAGACGGTCGAGCTGACCAAGCGATTCGGCCACACAGTCGCCCTGGCCGGGCTCTCGATGACAGTGCCGCGCGGCGAGGTCTTCGGCTTTCTCGGACCCAACGGCGCCGGCAAGACGACGGCGGTCAAGCTGCTGCTCGGCCTGCTGAAGCCAACTTCGGGCGAGGGCTGGCTCCTCGGACGGCCGGTCGGCGACCTGGGCACGCGACGGCGCATCGGTTATCTGCCCGAGCTGTTCAGGTACCAGAGCTGGCTTTCGGCGGCCGAGGTCCTCGGCCTGCACTGCGAGCTGGCACCGCTCCCTCGGTCGAGCTGGAAGGACGAGGTGAAGACCGCGCTCGAGACGGTCGGCCTGGTCGATCGGGCCAACGACCGTGTGGGCACTTTTTCCAAAGGCATGCAGCAGCGGCTCGGCCTCGGCGCGGCTCTGCTCGGCGAGCCCGAGCTGGTTTTTCTCGACGAGCCGACATCGGCCCTCGACCCCGTCGGCCGCCACGACGTCCGCGAGATCATCCGCGGGCTCGCGTCTCGAGGGACCGCGGTTTTCCTCAACTCGCACCTGCTGAGCGAGGTCGAGCAGGTATGTGATCGAGTGGCAGTAGTCGACCACGGTCGAGTCATCGCAGCGGGGTCGATGGACGAGCTGCTCGGCGGCACCGCCGTCCGCGTACGCGCTTCAGGTCTGTCGCAGGCAAACAAGAATGCTCTTTCGAACTTCGGTCACATCGACGACGAGGGCGATCAGATGACGTTCGCGAACCTCGACCCGGACCGCGTGCCCGAGCTGGTGGCGGCCATCGTCGGCATGGGCGGCCGCGTCTACGAGGTCGCGCCGCGCCATCAGACCCTCGAGGATCGGTTCCTACAGCTGCTCGAAGACGAGGAGGAGAAGAGCTAGGTGCCCCCGGTCCTCGTCATCGCGCGTCTCACGGTGCAGGAATCGTCGCGGCGGCGCTTGCTGCTCGCGCTGCTCATCCTGACTCTGCTCGTCGTCGGATTTTCGGCGTGGGGCTTCAACAAGATCACGACCGTGACTCGCAGCGACGGCACTGTGCTGCCGCCCGACCAGGTGCGGCTCATCACGTCGCAGCTGCTGATCGTGGTCGTCTTCATGTTCAGCGGCGTGCTTGCGCTCAGCGCAGCCGTGGTCGCGGGTCCGCTCATCTCGAGCGAGGTCGAAAGCGGGCTGCTTCTATCGATGCTGGCGCGACCGGTGCGGCGGAGCGAGGTCGTGATCGGCAAGTGGCTCGGGCTTGGCGTGCTCGTGGCGATCTACGCCGCCGGCGCTGGATCGCTCGAGCTCGCTTCGGTCGACTGGGCGACGGGGTACCTGCCGCCCCACCCGTTCCAGCTGCTCACGTACGTCGCGGCGGACGGGCTCGTGCTCCTCTCGGTCGGCATGCTTCTGTCGACCCGACTTTCGGGGATCACCGCCGGCGTGATCGCGCTGGTAGCCTGGTTGATTGCCTGGATCGCGGGAGTCGTCGGCGACATCGGCACCGGACTGCAGAACCAGCCCCTCGAGAACGTTGGAGTGGTGAGCCACCTCGTGCTGCCTGCCGACGGGCTGTGGCGTGGCGCGATCTACGCGATGGAGCCAGACACCTTGATCGCCACGATGAGGGCCCTCGGCACCGCCGGTCGCGCCAACCCATTCGCGGCCGTCGACCCGCCGCCCGTCGCGTTTCTCGTCTGGGTGGTGGCCTGGTTCGCGCTTGTGCTTGGGCTCAGCGTCTGGAGCTTCCGAACGAGAGAGATCTAGGGGTAGAGACCTCGGTCCCGAGTCGCGGCGGCGACTCGCGTCACGGCCTGAACGTAAGCCGCCATCCTCATGTCCAGCTTCCGCTCTTCGCGCGTCTTGAGGACTTCGTTGAACGCTCGCGACAGGATCGCTTTCAGCTTCTGGTTCACCTCGTGCTCCGACCAGAAGAACGACTGCAGGTCTTGCACCCACTCGAAGTACGAAACCGTGACGCCGCCGGCGTTGGCGAGGATGTCAGGCACGAGAAAGATGCCTCGCTCACGGAAGATCGCGTCTGCCTCAGGCGTCGTCGGCCCGTTCGCACCCTCGACGATCAGGCTGGCCTTGATGTCGCGCGCGTTGCGCGACGTGAGCTGGTTGCCGATCGCCGCCGGAACCAGCAGATCGCAATCGAGCGTCAGCAGCTCCTGGTTGCCGACCTCGGTGGCGCCGGGAAATCCCTTCAGCGTCTTCTCGCGCGCTCGGTATTCGAGCACACGCTTGATCGATAGGCCGAGCGGGTTGTAGATCCCGCCGTAGTCCTCCGAGACTGCTACCACCGTACAGCCCGACTCTTCGAGCAACCTGGCGCTGATGCTGCCGACGTTGCCGAATCCCTGCACGACGGCCCGGGTCTGATGCGGCGCACGGCCCAGGTGCTCGAGCGCGGCCACCGCGCAGATGGTGACGCCGCGTCCAGTCGCCTCCACGCGGCCGGCCGAGCCACCGACCTCGATCGGCTTGCCCGTCACCGAGGCGGGCACTGAGTAGCCCGCGTGCATCGACAGCGTGTCCATGATCCAGGCCATCGTCTGGCCGTCGGTGTTCACGTCGGGAGCCGGGATATCGCGGTCGGAACCGACCAGGATCGAGATCTCGGTCGCGAACCGGCGGGTCATGTGTTCCAGCTCGTTGAGCGAGAGCTCGCGAGGGTTGACGACGATGCCGCCCTTGGCGCCGCCGAACGGGATGTTGACGACCGCGCACTTCCAGGTCATCCACATGGCGAGTGCTTTGACCTCGTTCAGCGAAACGTCGGGGTGATATCGGATGCCACCCTTGGCCGGCCCGCGATTGATGTTGTGCTGCACGCGGTACCCGGTGAATATCCGCGTGTGCCCGTCGTCCAGCTTTACAGGGAAGTGGCACGTGAACTCGCGCTGCACCTCGCGCAGGACCTCGCGCAGCCAGGGCTCGAGGTTTATCAGCCCGGCGGCTTCGTCGAACTGCGTCTGGGCGGTACGCCACTCGTCCGCCTCCACGACTGGTCGCAGCTCTGTGGCGCTCACAGCAAGACTGATGATCGCGGATATCCCGCGTTCGGATCACAGATGACGTTCACACACGCCGGCACGCCGCTCTTGACTGCGCGCTCGAGCGCCGGCCGAATCTCGTCCGGCCTGTCGACCATCTCGCCGTAGCCGCCGAGAGCTTCCACGACCTTGTCGTACCGCGTCCGCGGCTGGAGGTCGGCGGCGATGCTGACTCCAAGGGAGTCCAGCATCGGCAGCTTTTCCTGGGCCCAGATCCCGTTGTTTCCGATCACGCAGACGACCGGGATCTGGTGGCGGACCATGGTGTCGAAATCCATCGCCGAAAAGCCGAACGCGCCGTCGCCCGAGAGGAGGACCACTTGCCGGTCGGGATGGGCGAGCCTGGCCGCCATCGCGTATCCGGGACCAGAGCCGAGACAGCCGAACGGGCCGGGGTCGATCCACAGTCCCGGCCCTGGTCGCTCGATCAGCCGGCCGGCGAAGGACACGAACTCGCCACCGTCGCCTACCACTACGGCGTCATCGTCCACGAAGGCGTCGACCTCGGCGATGAGACGAGCGGGATGCACTGGTGAGGTGTTCACCTGCGTCATCGCCCTGTCGGCCGCGCGGGCGGCGGTGTCCTCGTCGCGGAGCGAGTCGAGCCAGTCCGCTCGGGCTGGCGTGCCTTCAGCGGCCCGGGCGAGCGCCTCGAGCGTGAGCTTCAGGGCGCCGTAGAGCGCCGCCTCGGCCGCGCGGTGCTTTCGATGATCGTCGACGTCGACGTAGACGAGGCGCGCGTCTTCCGCGAAGACGGGAGGCTGCCCCCAGTTCACACGGAAGTCCAGGAGCGCTCCCACCACGAGGATCAGGTCGGCTTCGCTCAGCGCGCGACGCCGCGCACGAGTCAGGTTGAGCGCGTGCCCCCGCGGCAGCATTCCCCGCGCCATGCCGTTGACCACCAGCGGAAGCTGCGCGTTTTCGACCAGGGCCACGAGCTCGTGCTCCGCGTGAGCCCACCACACCCCGCTGCCGGCGAGCATGACCGGCCGTTCCGCGCTGCGTATCAATCGCGCGGTCTTCTGGATGAGGTCCGGGTTTGGCGGAGGACCGGGATCGACGACCAGGTGCTCAGTCGCCTCGGGCATGTCGGCGGCGCTGAAAAAAACGTCAACCGGGATGTCCATGAAGACGGGCCCGGTGCGGTGACTCAGTGCAGTGCGCATTAGCTCTCCGGTTTCTGCGTATGCATCGTCTGCGGATGCAAGCGTCGTCGCCTTCTTGGTCAGGCTCCGCACCACCTCGACGTGATCCATCTCCTGCAGCGAGCCCATGCCCCATCGCGCCACCGGCGCGCGGCCGCCGATCAAGAACATCGGGCTGTCATTGCTGTGGGCCTGGGTCAGGGCCGACGTCGAGTTGGTGACGCCCGGCCCGGCCGTCACCGCGGCCACGCCGCACTCGCGCGTCACCTTGGCCCAGCCCTCGGCCGCGAACGCCGCCGTCTGCTCGTGGCGCGTGTCGATGATTCGGATGCCGTGCTCGGTCGCGCCGGTGAGGATCGGCCAGATGTGTCCGCCGTTCAGCGTGAACAGGTGACTGACGCCGGCTCGCTTCAGTGCAAGTGCGATCAGCTCGCCGGCATTGCCGGAGTCGTTCACTGCGCTATGGCGTGAGGCATCGCATCAGTATTGAACGCCGCCTGCGGCGGGCCGTCGCGCGGAACGACGATCACGCCGCCAGCTGCGTTGAGCATGGTGCTCAGGAATTCGACAGCGCCCCGCGCCACCGACGGTGCGTCCATCCCGTGCTGCAGCTCGATCACCATCAGACGCGCGAGGCCGAGCCGGATGAACGCCTCGCCAAGCCCGGTGCCGCACGCGCCACCAAATCGGTCGTCGACATATAGGCCTGCGCCCGGGATCGGTGAGTCACCGATGCGTCCAGGCAATTTGCCTTTGATGCCCCCGGTGGATGCGGCGACGACGATGTGACCATCCCCGTCTCGCGCCACGGCGCCAACCGTGTCAGCTCCTTCGAGGAGCTCCTGCCGCTTGCGGTCGGTGATGAAGATCGCGGGGTCGGCCATCTCGATCCCATGCTCTCGAGCAAATCGCGAAGCGCCGTCGGCGGCGAGCAGCACGTGCCGGCCGTCCTCCATGATCGCCACGGCCAGGTCTATCGGATGGCGGACGTCAAGCAGGCACGCGGCGCCGCCGGCGCGCAGTTGCGATCCCTCCATGACGCCCGCGTCCAGCTCCACCACGCCGTCGCTGTTCAGGCACGCACCTATGCCGGCGTTGAACAGCGGCTCGTCCTCCATGTGGCGCACAGCCGCCACCGCTGCGGCCAGTGCGCCTTCGCGGATCTTCGCCCAGCCGACCTCGCGGGCACGCTCGACCGCGGCCTGGCGAAGTGGTCGTTCAGGCGGAGCGATTGGGCCGGCGCCTCCGTGGACGATCAGCGCCGGACGCGACAAGAAGCGCTAGTAGGCCTGGGCTTCCTGGGCTTCGGTCGCCACCCGCGGCCACTCGGAGCGGCGCTCGACGAAGCGGCGCTCGGCCACGCGGCGGTCGAAGGGGAAGAGCACCCGCCTGCCGGGCCCGCCCCGTTCCGGATCGCGACGGTCCGCGTACCGGCGGTCGATGCCGGATCGGCGGTCTACGCCCGCCCTGCGCTCGGGGCCACGCTCAGTCACATCCACCACCCTCACTGAACCAACGATGCTATCGCACGGGTCGGTTAAGAGCGCTTAATTTTTCGTCTATAAGCCGTTCGGAACGGCGGCGTTCGAGCTCGTCGCCGGGCCCGAGGTCCACGAATCGGGCGTAGCGGGCGAGCCGCGGGTGAACTTCACGGACCCGCAAGAACATCTGTTGAGCCACCCATCGGTAGTCGGGATGACCTTGCGGCGTCGTCCTCAGCTCGCACAGGTGGTAGACCTCCCGCAGGTTCGTCTGGAAGTACCAGCGGACACGGAAAGCCAGGGGGACGACGTACTGTGCGAGCGCCGGGCCCAGGTCCCGCTCGAGCTTGCCGTGGACCTCTGCCGCCGCTTCGACGGCACGCCGAAAGTCCCGGTCCATGCCGAGGTCGGCCAGGCCGGGTGGCAGGTCATAGCCGAGCGATGTCCCCAGGAGCTGGCGGTCCTGGGTCAGCATGCGGTGCCGGTGCAGGTCGCGATAAGCGGCGAAGTTGGCCACGACCTCGAACGTATAGCTGGCGTGCTCCAGCGCTCGCGGGGCCCGCTGCCGGCGATTGGTCCGGTCGCTCATGAGCGCGTCGAGCACAGCGGCCGGGTCGCCGACCTGGTCCTCGAAAGGCCGGCCGGAGTAAGGGAACAGCGCCGCGGCCACCACCTTCCGCTCCGCCTCCGGGTCGTACTCGACGAGCGTGACTGATGGCTCCGCCGCGTGCCCTGGCGCGGGCGAGGCAAGACGCCGAGTTGCAGCTCGCACGATTGCCATCCGGTTGGCCGCTGGGCGGCCGTACTTTTCGTCCAGCGCCCGGCGCACGAACGACGGGATGACCAGCGACAGCTCGTGGTGCAGGGCGGTCGCCAGCGCCTGACATTCAGGGAGCTCATGCGCCGCCAGCTTGGTGACCAGGTACTCAAAAGCGCGGCCGTTCCCAAACAAGCCGAGGTTCGTCAGCGTCGCGGCAGGCAAAAGCCCGCGCAGCAGGTCGAGTGCCTTGGCGCGGGTCGCAGACTTCCACGCCCGGTCGGTCTCCCCTTCCTCCTGGGGGTAGCGCTCGCGGATCGCCGTCGTGGCCGGCTCGACCAGCCGGCTGTACGTCTCGAAGAGCGCATCCGCCACACGCTCGTAGGCGGGATGCGCCAGCTCGGAGCCCCGGTGGTAAAGGAAGCGTCCGTCTGGCGCGCGGCGGTCGAACCGCACGTAACGCGTCGACTTCTCGAGCGGCGAGATGCCGATCCGGCTGTCCTCGAGCGCCTTGGCGGCGAGCGTCGAGACGCGCTCGACCGCCACGTGCGCGCCCGCGAGCTCGGCCACCGAATCGTCGCCGTAGCCGACCAGCACTCGCTCGTAGAACTCCTCCGCGCGGCGCACGGCGACCATGTCGTCCTCGCCCTGCGGCGCCCCGGTGAGCTTGGCGAAACCAGATTCAGGATCGTTGACGAACTCGTCGAGCAGAACCCGGCGCAAGCTCTTTTCCGTCCGCGAGTAACGCGAGAAGAGCGCGCCCTTCACCACCTCGGGCAGGTTGCGCAGGGCGAAGACCGGACGGTCGAGGTTGGTGAAGTACCGCTCGAGGACCGCCCGCTCCGCCTCGCTGAAGTCGGAGGCCTGGGCCACGCGGCTACTCTATCCCCAACCGCGGCCAGGCGGCGACGCGAGAGGTTGTGGGTCGCAGGGCGTCAGGCCCCACCTATAGCCACTCTCGTCGCTCTGTCCCCAATTCATCCCCAACGCGTTAAGAATCGCCCGCGATCTGACGACATCACGTTGCCGCTAGGCTCACTTACGGCATGGACGAGCTGGACTGGGAGGCCCGCTGGAAGCAGATCGTGGCCGACCGCGCCACCCTCGCCTCCGGTCACCACGACCCGCATTACTGGGACCGCCGCGCCCACACGTTCGCCCGCTCGACGCACGGCCGGGCCGACGAGTTTTTGCAGGTGATCGAGCCATACCTCGCGCCGCGCAAAACGCTGATCGACGTGGGCGCCGGCACGGGACGTCACGTCACGCCGCTCGCCGAACGGCTGGAATGGGTGACGGCCGTCGAGCCGTCCGACGGCATGCGGTCACACATCCCGCCCCGCGACAACATGACCGTCGTCGCAAGCACGTGGGAGGAGGCGGAGGTTGCGCCCGCCGACTTCGTGATCTGCTGCCACGTCATGTACGGCGTGGCTGACCCCGTGCCGTTCCTCATGAAGATGGACGCGGCCGCGCGCGAGCGCGTCTTCGTCATGATGCGCGAGAGCGAGCTGCCGCATCCGGCGCGAGTCGTGCGGCAGAGGTTGATCGGCACCGAAGGTCCTCGCCTGCCGCGGTTCAGCGACCTGTTCATGCTCCTGCTCCAGGCCGGCATCGCGCCGGACGTCCGCTACGTCCGCTACCCGATGGTCAACCGCTACACCGGGATGGACGAGGCGCTGGAGGACTGTCGCGGCGTGTTTGGCGAAGGCTGGGACGAGACGGCGGCGCGGCGCGTCCTGGAGGAGGTTCTGCGCCGCGACG
>DATEGL010000120.1:0-12996 GCA_035280145.1 Candidatus Dormiibacterota bacterium
CCGCCCACGGCGGCTCCTCCCCGAGGCGCGGCTCGATCGCGGGTCGCCGGGCGGGTCGGCAGGGTGGTCAGCTCGGCGATGGCAGGCGAGCGGAATGCCGTGCTCAATGCCACCGCCCTGGAGCTGCTGGCCGAACCCGCCGAGGTAGCCGAGGTCTTCCATGCAGCGCTCGAGCGCCCAGGAGCCGGGGTCAGGGGTCACTGGACGCTGCACGAGCTCCTTCGCCGCTCGCGCCTCTACGACGAGCTGGTGAATGCTCTGGCCAGCCCCAACCCCCTGACGCAGGCGGCCGCGGCGCGAATATGCGGCGCCGCCCGGATGAGCGAGTCCATCGAATGGCTTGCGGATCTGGTGCATGACGCCAATCCGCGAGTGCACGAGGCGGCGGTGCGCTCGCTGGCCCACCACGGCGGCCGCCGGGCCGTCGAGCAGCTCATGGCTTCGTCCGACCGGATCCCGCTCTACCGCCTTGCGATCGCTCTTTCGAAGGCGGCGTCCGACCTGGACATCGAGGCGCTGATGCGCAGGCCGGTGAGCGAAGAGGCCGCCGTCGCCACTGTGCTCGCGAGCGGCTTGCGCCGAGATGCCCTGCGCGTTTCGCCGCTGCTCGGGATCGCGCACGATCGTCGGTGGCCGAAGCGGGTGCGCGTGGCGGCTTGCAAGGCGCTGGCCGCGATCGGCGAGCGCACCTCGCTCGACGGCGTCAAGCGACTGTCCCAGTCCGATCCCGACCCCGACGTCAAGGCGGCCGCCGAGCGGGCGCATCGCCGGCTGGTCAGGCGCGCGGTGGCGCAACAATGAAGCTCTCGGAGCGCTTCGATCGGCGCTACCAGCAGACGCCTCCGGCGGGGTCGGAGTCCGCGGTGGCACCCACCCAGGAGGTGACGGTGCCGGCCTCGCTCGACGGGGCGCCGCCCACCATCGCGCCGGTCGAGCGTCGGGCCGTCCCACGCGAAGGAGCCGCCCCGGCTCCTGCGGAGGTCGACAGCGCTCCCCGGACGCTGGACCAGCAGACTGTCCTGAGTCCGACCCTGGCAGGTGCCAAAGCTGAGATCCACGCTGAGCTCCTGCTTCGACACGCCGCGGCGATCGATATTTCGAACCGCGCCGGCATCCGGCGGCTGCTTATGCAGCTGACCGAGGACCACTTCCGAAACAGGCCACCTGCGGTCCTGGTCACGGCGGCTGATCGCGAACGGCTTGTGGACGTCCTGTTCGACGAGGTCATCGGACTCGGTCCGCTCGAGGCGCCACTGCGTGACCCGGACATCACCGAGATCATGGTCAACAGGCCGGAGCAGATCTTCGTCGAGCGGCGCGGCCGCATCGAGCTCACCAACCTGGCTTTCGAGGACGAGGCAAGCCTCCGTCGGGTCATCGACCGCATCGTTTCGACGATCGGGCGTCGCGTCGACGAGTCAGAGCCGATGTGCGATGCGCGCCTGAAGGACGGATCGCGCGTCAACGTCGTCATCCCGCCCGTTGCGATCTACGGTCCGTGCCTCACCATCCGCAAGTTTGGTCGCGAGGTGTTGACCCCCGAGAAGATCGTCGCCACCGGCGGGTCGAGCGAGGCGATCTTCGAGTACCTCGACGCAGCAGTGAAGTCGCGGCTGAACATCATCGTTTCTGGCGGCACCGGCTCTGGCAAGACGACGCTCCTGAACGTGCTGTCTGGCTTGATCCCGGCCAACGAGCGGATCGTCACCTGCGAGGACGCGGCCGAGCTTCGCCTGCGCCAGGTGCACGTGATCAGCCTCGAATCGAAGCCGGCGAACATCGAGGGTCACGGCCAGATCAGCATCCGCGACCTCGTCCGCAACGCGCTGCGCATGCGGCCGGACAGGATCATCGTAGGTGAGGTTCGGGGGGGCGAGGCGTTGGACATGCTGCAGGCGATGAACACCGGGCACGACGGCTCGATGAGCACGGTTCATGCGAACAATCCGCGTGACGTTTTCAACCGGCTCGAGACACTGGTTTTGCTGGCCGGCACGGAGCTGCCTTCCCGCGCGATCCGCAACCAGATCTCATCGGCGATCAACGTGATCGTGCAGACGGAGCGACTGCGAGGCGGAGCGCGGAAGATAGTCAGCGTCGCCGAGGTGTTCGGCCTCCATGAGGGCGAGATCGGTCTCAACGAGCTCTTCGCGTTTCGCCAGATTGCCGTCACACCCGACGGGCGCGCCGTGGGCTATCACACCGCGACGGGAACCGGGACCACGTACGAGAAGCACTTCAAATCGAACGGGATCGAGTTTCCGGCCGAGATGTTCGAGCCGCAAGCCCAGCCACCTGAGGAGAACCTCTACTAGTGGACGACTACCAGGAGCTCGGCGAACCAACCGGCGAGAAGCCTGACGGGCAGCACGAGGGCGTCGTCCACGTCGACTCCGCCGTGCTCGCCGACCTGGGTCATCAGCTCCGCAACCAGCTCAACGCCGTCGTCGGCGCGGCAGGCCTGCTCGCCACCGGCGCGGAGAACAGCGAAGAGCGCGAGCTCGCCGCCATCGTCGAGGCCGGCGCCGAACGCGTGGCCCGCATCATCGACGACTGGCTCGACGCGGCGACCCTCGACAGCGGCGAGTTCGAGCTCGCGCTCCATCCCTTTGACGTCCGGGCGACGGTAGAAAGCTGCCTGGGACTCGTGTCCGAGGCAGCCGGCGCCAAGGGACTCGACATCTCGTTCAACGCGGCCCTGAACGTGCCGAACGTTGTCATCGGAGACTCGCGGCGCCTCGAGCAGATCGTGATGACCCTGCTTCATGCCGCGGTCGACCGCACGTACCGCGGAGGCGTGGGCATCGAGCTCACGGCTGAGGACCGCGGCGGGCTGGTCGCGCTTCAATTCAAGATCCGCGACACCGGTCGTGGGGTGCCGGCCAGGATCCTGCGCGGGGCGCTAGAGGGGGTGACCGGGCCCTACGACAAGCTCGAGCCCGGGGACAGGCTCGCGGTGTTGAGCCTCCGCACCACCAAGCAGCTGGTGGAGCTGATGGACGGGGAGCTCCGCGTCGAGCAGGGCGGGGTCGAAGCAGGTCCTGACGCGGGCACGACGTTCGGCTTCACGATCCTGGCCGAGCCGCTTCCCGGCGCGGCTTCGACCACGCTGCTCACCCTCGAGGCGATGCGCGTCCTCGTGATCGCGCCCGATCCGACGGAGAAGCGCGTCCTTGCCCTGCAGGTCGAACAGTGGGGCGCCAACTCCACGTCGGCTACTCCTGAGGAGGCGCTGAGCGCAATCAAGATGGGCCACCCATTCGACATCGCGCTGATCGAGCACCGCCCACCTTCCATCGACGGGTTGCAGATCTCCGCTTCGTTGCGCTCACTGCGCCGCGCGGATCAGATGCCGATCGTGCTGATCGCGTCCGCCATGCCTGGTCCAGACGAGGCCGCAGCTGCGGACAGCGGCGTGATACAGGCGACGCTGACCAAGCCGATCGCGCCGCGCACCTTGCACGACGTCTTGATCCAGGTCGCCGGCCGAGGCGCCAAGCCGCAGGAGGAGCAGCCGGTCGAGCAGGGGGCGCTCCGTGTGCTGATCGCGGACGACAACGCGCTGAACCAGAACCTGCTGAAGCGCCTGGTTGGCAGGCTGGGCCACACCGTCGACGTGGTGTCGAACGGCCGCGAGGCCGTGGGTGCGGTCGCGCAGCAGTCATATGACGCCGTGCTGATGGATGTGCTGATGCCGGAGATGGATGGGCTCGCCGCGGCCGAGGCGATCTGCCGGCGCTGGCCGCGAGGCAACCGGCCGCGGCTCATCGCCCTGACGGCGATGGCGGGCCCTGGTGACCAGGAACGGTGCCTTCGCGCGGGCTTCGACGACTACATGAGCAAGCCGGTGCGGCTGGAAGATCTCACGGAGGCGCTCAGAGCTGCAGTCGGCTACCGTACGAATCGGGAAAGGGCCGGGCTCTAGAGGCCCGGCCTCTAGCTCCTCAGCCGGCTGTCGACGCGGTCTTCGTGACTCGCTCGGCGTGTTGCACGAGCCTCGAGGTAGACGACGATGATGACGATCATGCCGCCAAGCACCATCAGGCTGCCAAGCGCCTCGGCGTCGACCCCGGTGGGCTGGACGATTATCTGGACCATCGCGGCGCCGAAGACGAGGATGTAGCTCAAGCCCAGCAGACGAACCCGAGGCGCCACCTCAGCGCCCTCGCCGCCGCGCCACGGCCTCCTGCCGATGATCAGCAGGTACGCGCCCATCAATAGAGCCAGCGAGGCGAGCACTATCGAGATCAGCTGGATGTACGTGGTCGCCATCGGCGCGCCAGTTTAACCCCCTGATACCGCGGTTCTTACAATCGATCGACTACCGAATGCCCCGCTCCGAGCCGATCAAAGCCGTCCGTGGCGTCCGCGACATCCTGCCGAGCGAACGCCCGCTGTGGCGCGCCGCCGAGCGTTCGGCGGCTGAGGTCGCTGAGCGTTTCGGCTACGAGGAGATCGTCACGCCCATCCTCGAGCACGCCGAGCTGATCGAACGCGCCGGCGAGGACACGGACGCCTTTGGCAAAGAGCTCTACTCGTTCGTAGATCGCGGTGACCGCCGAATCGCCCTGCGACCTGACGCGACCGCCGGCGTCGTCCGTGCGTATTTCGAACGGGGACTCAATCAGGGGCCGCAGCCCTCGCGTCTTTATCTGATTGGGCCGATGTTCCGGTATGACCGGCCGCAGAAGGGCCGCTACCGCCAGTTCTTTCAGCTTGACGTGGAAGCCATCGGCAGCGCGAGCCCTGCCCTCGATGCCGAAGTCATCGAGATCGCGCGCGAGTGGTTCAACCAGATCGAGCTTGGCGATCTGCGGCTCGAGCTGAACAGCATCGGTGACTCGAAGTGCAGACCTGCGTATCTCGAGAAGCTGAAGGCGTACTACAAGCCGCTCAAGGACAAGCTGAGCCATGAGTCTCAGATGCGGCTCGAACGCAACCCGCTTCGCCTGCTCGACTCAAAGGTGCCGCAGGAGATGGCGCTGAAAGCCCGGGCGCCGAAGATCACCGACCACCTCTGCCATGACTGCGCGGAGCACTGGTCATCGGTGCGGCGTCTACTCGACGCGGCGGAGATCGAATATCAGCTGAACCCCTACCTTGTCCGCGGGCTCGACTACTACACGAGGACGGTCTTCGAGCTGTTTCCGGCCGGCCAATCCGGCCAGCAGGATGCGGTGGGGGGAGGTGGCAGGTATGACGGCCTGGCGGAAGCCGAAGGTTGGCCGGCAACCCCGGCGGTCGGTTTCGCGAGCGGACTCGACCGTGTGACGGACCTCATGGAGGCTGAGAAAGTGAGGGTGGCCTCTCGAGCCGCTGCCGACGTGCTCGTGCTGCCCGACGGTGACCTCGTCGTGGAAGCCGCGGAGGTGGCGCGCATCATCCGCGCGGTGCGCTCCGTCGCCGTCGACTACGAGTCGAAGAGTCTGCGGACGAAGATGAAGCAGGCAAGTAAGGCCGGCGCTAAATGGGTCGTGATCCTGACGCCTGAGGACGCAAAGCGCCACGTCGCACGGCTCAGAGACACGTCGAGCCTGGAACAGGAGGGGTTGGACTGGGCCGAGCTGCCGACCCGACTCGCGTGACCGGCTTCAACGCGCCGCACTGCGGCTCACTGCGCGCCTCGGACGTGGGCAGGGAGGTCGAGCTCTACGGTTGGGTGGCGCGACGACGCGACCACGGTGGCGTGACGTTCCTCGATCTACGCGACCGCTGGGGACCGGTCCAGGTGGTGCTGCGGAATGCCGACGCCGAAGTCCGGCTCGAGTACGTGGTGCGTGTCAAGGGCAAGGTGTCGCGACGTCCCTCGGGGTCGGAGAACCCCAGGATGGCGACCGGTGAGATCGAAGTCGTGGCCGACGAGCTCGAGGTCATCAGCAAGTCGGAGACGCCGCCGTTTCCGATCGAGGATCCCGAGGAGCCCGATGAAAAGACTCGACTGGAGTATCGCTACCTCGACCTGAGGCGGCCAAGCATGACCCGCATGCTCGAGCTGCGCAACAAGGTCAATCGCATCATTCGCGACTACATGGAGGAGCGCGAGTTCGTCGAGGTCGAGACCCCGATCCTTACGCGGAGCTCGCCCTCAGGGGCGCGCGACTTCCTGGTCCCGTCACGGCTGCACCCTGGCAATTTCTACGCGCTGCCACAGGCGCCGCAGATGCTGAAGCAGCTGCTCATGGTCTCTGGTGTGCAGCGCTACTACCAGATTGCGCGGTGCTTCCGCGACGAAAACCTGCGCGCTGACCGGCAGCCCGAGTTCACTCAGCTGGACCTCGAGATGTCGTTCTGCGATGAGGAAGATGTCTTCGCTCTCATCGAGGGTCTCTTTTCGGAGCTGTGGCAGAAGGTCCTCAAGGTCAGCATCGCCACGCCGTTCCCGCGATTGGACAACAAGGAATCGTTCCTCCGATACGGCACGGACAAGCCTGACCTGCGCTACGAGCTGGAGATCGCCGACCTGGGTACGGCGGTTGCCGAGACGCGGGCCGAGATCTTTCGCAAGGTGCTGGCCTCCGGAGGTGTGGTTCGCGGCCTGAGCGTGCCTGGTGGCAGGGACATGTCGCGTCGCGAGCTCGATGAGCTGGTCACGGTTGCGAAAGGCGCGGGCGGGCAGGGGCTCGCCTGGCTTCCTGCGGGCCCGCTCGACAAGTTCCTGAGCGAAGCCGAAGTCGCCGACATCAAACGGCTGACCGGCGCGGGCGCCAGCGACATCGTCCTCATCGCCGCAGATCGCCGCCGCAAGGCGGAGACGGTGATGGGTTTGATCCGGCAGGAAATCGCCAGACGCAGGCGTTTGATCAGGGAGGGTGAATGGAGGTTCCTCTGGATCAACCCGACATACCTTTTTGAAGAGGACGACCAGGGCAAGCTCACCTACGCGCACCACCCGTTTACTCGCCCATTCGAAGAGGACATGGCCTTCGTCGAGGACAGGCCGTATGACGTGCGCGCTCACGCGTACGACATCGTTTGCAACGGCTACGAGCTTGGTGGTGGAAGCCTGCGCATCTACGACCCGAAGATGCAGGAGACGGTGTTTCAGCTTCTGGGCATGCCGCTCGATGTGATTCGCGAACGGTTCGGCACGTTGCTCGAAGCCTTCACGTACGGTGTGCCGCCGCACGGAGGAATCGCGCCTGGCATCGACCGCATCGTCATGATGCTCGGCGGCACCGACAACATCCGCGATGTCATCGCCTTCCCGAAGACACAGTCGATGTCCGACCTGATGCTCGGGGCGCCGTCTGAAGTCGACCCCGAACAGCTCGAAGAGCTGCACCTGAAGGTGGTACCACCCCGGAAACCCAGCTCGTAGTATTGGTGGGCTCCCCATGGGCTGCGGGTGACGTGCGCGTTGCCCAACAGTTCATCAATCGGGACCCCGGAGTCCGCAGGGCCGACCAAATGCCTCCTTGGAGTGGACTTGGAGAGCCGAGGCAGGGGACCCACCTGAGCATGCTCAGGACAACCCACCCCCGTGACCCGGAGGGAGCATCTCGTTCGCAGGGGAAACCCTTCCGGGTTTCCCCTACGCTGGGCCGCTCAACCGCCGGACGTCGTGGTGAACGCCGCCATGGTCATGCCGGCGGGATCCGCGGCCCGAACCCTTTCCGGCAAGGTAGGGATTTTCTCAATGCCCGCTCGAATCGACGATTGGGCGTCCTGACTGGAGCGCGTGTTGCGTCCGGAGTAAATCCGGCCGCCAGGGCAACGCAGGGGAAACCCTGCCGGGTTTCCCCTACGTGAGGTTCATCCCACCCGGGCTCATAGTCGCCGTCCTGGCCATCCTCATCGTCTCCCAGCTCTGCTTCGCCTTCTTGCCGTACCGCCGGCGCGCCTACCTGCCCATCCTCCTCATGACCGCGCTGGGCTTCGGCCTGGGTCAGCTCTGGGACTACATCGGCCTGCCCGCCCTGCGCCTCGGGCAGGCCAACATCGTTCCCGCCGTCGTGTTCGCGCTGCTGCTTCAGCCCCTGGCGCGGTTCGTCCCTCGGCCGAGCCGGGAACCCAAGGAGCCCAGGCCGGACGGTTAGGGACCCGCCACTTACTATTGCCATGTGTTTGCCGCCGACACGCGGGGGGTATTCAGTCGGTGAGCGGTCAAAGTTTCATGTGGATCGCGTTCGGGGTGGCCTCACTCATCGTGGCGCTCGCCCTGGCTGCGGTCCTGTTCAGATTGCGCGGCACCCTGGGTGCCGTCGAAGAGCTGCTCGAAACTACGAACGAAGAGTTGAAGGAGACACTGCCCGAGGTGCGACAGACGATCGAGAACGTGAACGACATCACGTCAGGGGTCAACGTCGGTCTGCGCACCGGCGGTCAGGGGTTGGCGGCGGTGGGGCGCGGCGTCCGCGCGGCGGTGCATGGTGTGACGGTGGCCGGCCAGAGCATTGCCCGCTCTGTCAATGGAGGTTAGTGATGGCTGACGACAGGAACGGCGGCGGCGGTTTCGGCTGGTTCATCATCGGCGGCCTCATCGGATTCGCGATCGGTGCGTACATCGCGACCGGGCCCGGTCGGCAGCAGATCGAAGGCCTGCGCAGCAAGACCATCGAGCTCAGCTCGAGCGAGACGATGCAGCGCGCCCGCGACGCCGCTGAGCGCGCCCGCACCATGGTCACCGACCCCGAGCATCCGGTGGGCAAGGCGATTCAGGATGGCGTGGCTGCCGCCAAGCGCAAGCGAGAGGAGCTGGAGGCGGCTGCGGCTCGTCGAATGCAGCGCACCACCGACCTGGAGGAGTAGACCGACACCGAATGGCGAAGCGAGACCTCGCAGAGCTGAAGATTCCGGCGTCGCCGGCCTTCATCCCCGTGGCCAAGCGCGTGGCCACGACACTGGGCGGCCAGCTCGGCCTGAGCCTGATGGACCTCGATGAGCTGGCGATCGCGCTCACACAAGCATGCGACAGCGCCATCGCGGCGGCAGACGACCTGGGCGTGCCCGCCGACCTGAAGCTCACCTACTTCGCCACCAACCGCGCCCTGGTGGTCGACGTCGACCTTATGCCCACCAGCTCGGCCCTTCCGCTGCCGGCGGCGAAACATGAGTCCCACGTCGACCCCGAGCTGCAGCGCCTGGCGTACGAGATGATCCGCTGCTTCGTCGATGATTTCCGGCCGGACATCGAGCCTCGCACCGGACACGTGCGCTTCCGGATGGTCAAGCACCTCGCTGGCTGAAGTTCTCGAAGCGCGTTAACTAATACCGGTGGCGTCGTCGACGCGGATACCGCGTGAGGAGCTGCGGGCTCTCCATCGCCGGTATAAGGAAAGCCAGGATCCAGCTGAGCGCGATCGTATTCGCGCGCAGCTCGTGGACGCCTATCACGATTTTGTCTACTTCCTCGCACGCAAGTTTCAGAACCGCGGCGAGCCGCTCGACGACATCGTGCAGGTCGGCTACCTCGGGCTGATCAAAGCCATCGAGAGATTCGACCCTGACCTCGGCTATGAGTTCACGACGTTCGCCACCCTTACCGTTGCCGGTGAGATCAAGCGCTACTTCCGCGACAAAGGGACCGCGATCCGATTTCCCCGCCGCCTGCAGGAGCTCCACCAGTCGGTGGTGCGAGTGAACGAGCAGATGAAAAATGAGCTCGGTCGCGAGCCGACCGTCGGCGAGCTTGCCGAACGCCTCGGCGTCACGCCCGATGACGTGACGGATGCGATGGAAATGGGACCCGCCTATGTCCCCGTATCTCTCGACCAGCCGGTCGCGACGTCAGACGGCCAGGACAACCGGTCGATCGCCGAGCAGCTGGGAACATCCGACCCCGAGCTCGAGCGCGTCGAGATGCGGGACGTGCTCGATCGCGCGATGGAGCACCTCACCCCTCGTGAGCGCGCGATCATGGCGATGAGGTTTTACGAGCAGATGTCGCAGTCTGAGATCGCTCGAAGGCTGGGCATCAGCCAGATGCACGTGTCGCGACTTCAGCGAGCGGCGCTCGAGCAGCTGCGCAAGTACGTGCCCCAGGAGAGCTCTCAGTAGCGCGTGCCACTGCTCGAAGAAGATGCGCCGCGCAACCCCTACGTGATGTTCGAGCGCTGGATGCGGGAGGCGAGCGAGGCGGGTGCGCTGCAGCCCGACGCGATGACTCTCGCCACGAGCGGCGACGACGGACCTTCAGCGCGGATGGTCCTGTTCAAGGGCATTCGCGACGGGACGTTCCTTTTCTATTCGAATTACGAGAGCCTCAAAGGCCGCGACCTTCGCCACGACCCGCGCGCCGCTCTCGTCTTCTACTGGTCGGTTACGCGTCACCAGGTGCGGGTCTATGGCCGGACGCGACGGCTGAGCCGCCAATCGTCGGCCGAGTATTTCGCGAGCAGGCCGCGTGGGGCGCAGCTTTCGGCCCTGGCATCGCGGCAGAGCCGCGTCATTCGTTCGCGAGACGTGCTGGAGCGGCGGGTGGGGCAGTTGGCGGAGCAGCATCCGGAGCAGGTGCCGCTGCCTCGCGATTGGGGCGGCTACGCGCTCAGACCGCGGTGGATCGAATTCTGGGAGAACCGCGAGGACCGTCTTCACGACCGCCTCCGCTACACGCGCGACGATCGAGGCGCTTGGCGCATCGACCGCCTCGCCCCTTAGACTCCGAGTAACCCCGTGACCGGGAACGAGATCCGCCAACGCTTTCTAGAGCATTTCGCGAGCCGGGAGCATCTGGTCCTGCCTAGCGCGCCGTTGGTGCCGCGCGGCGACCCGAGCACTCTATTCATCTCGGCCGGAATGCAGCCGCTTCAGCCCTACTACCTGGGCTTTAGCAGTCCGCCCGCGCCCCGCCTCGCCAGCGCGCAGAAATGCTTGCGCACCGGCGACATCGAAGAGGTGGGAAAGACGGATCGACACAACACGTTCTTCGAGATGCTCGGCAACTTCGCGCCGACGGGCGACTACTTCAAGGAAACGGCGATCCCGCTCGCGTGGGAGCTCGTGACGAAGGGATTCGGGATGCCCGTCGACCGGCTGCGCGTCACGGTCCATCCTTCCGACGACGCGTCGTTCGAGGTCTGGACCACCAAGACAGGGATTCCCGCGGCGCACGTCACGCGGCTAGGCGATAACTGGTGGGGCCTGGGGCGCGGGCCCGCTGGTCCCGACACCGAAATCTGGTGGGACCGCGGACGCGAGAAGGGATGTGGACAGCCGGACTGCTACCCGGACCACTGCGCGCGTTTCACCGAGTTCTGGAACCTGGTTCTTCCGGAATACGACCAGCGCGCTGACCTCTCCGCGCCGCCGACCACCGCCGAGGCGATTCAGCGCGGGATCGCGGAAGGCGCATTAGTGCGACTCGCCAAGCCCGCGGTCGACACGGGCATGGGTCTGGAGAGGATCAGCTTCATCCTCCAGGGGAAGGACAACGTCTTCGACACGGATCTCCTGGCGCCACTCGTCCACTGGGCGCGCGACAACAGCAAGAAACACTCAGTAGTTTCCGAGCGAATCGTCGGCGATCACATGCGAGCTGCCGTCTTCTGCATCGCAGATGGCATCACTCCATCAAACGAGGGCCGTGGGTACGTGCTGCGCCGGCTGATTCGGCGCGCGGCTCTGCATGCGCGACAGCTGGGCACGGCGTCGGCGCTGGAAAGCGCCGTCCCGATCACGGCGACGATGTACCCGCCCGAATTCGGGCTTGCGACGAAGCAACCTTTCATACAGGACGTGCTGCGTGAAGAGGTCGGCAGGTTCGAGCGAACACTCGATGAGGGCATGGCTCAGTTCGAGAAGGCTGCAGCCCGCGGTGGCAAGAAGGTCTCGGGGGCGGATGCGTTCAAGCTGCATGACACGTTCGGGTTTCCGCTCGAGCTCACTCGCGAGCTCGCGGCCGAACGTCAGATGCATGTGGACGAGGAAGGCTTCAAGGCCGAGATGGCGCTGCAGCGTGAGCGATCGCGTCGCGCGATTCCAAACCGGTGGGCGCTGGCCAAGGATTTGCCGAAATCGGATTTCACCGGGTACACGGAGCAGACCACCAAAAGCGAGATCACCGGCATTCGCAAGAACGGCGCGGCCGCAGAAAAGGCGAGCGAGGGCGACGAGGTCGAGGTCTTTCTACAGAAGACGCCCTTCTACGCCGAGTCCGGCGGACAGATCGGCGACACCGGCGTGATCACCACACCAAGTGGCCGTGTCCGCGTCGAAGACACGCAGAGGCCGGTGGAGGGCGCGATCGCGCACATCGGCACGGTCGAGACGGGGGAGATCATCACGGGCGAGAAGGCCACCGCGTCAGTCGACGAGCCTCGCCGCCGCCAGATCATGCGCCACCATTCCGCGACGCACCTGCTCCACAAAGCTCTGCGCGAGATCCTTGGCGACAGCGTCGTCCAGAAGGGGTCGTGGGTCGGCCCGGATCACACGACCTTCGACATCCCGCTCAACCGACCGATCACCAGGGACGAGCTCGGTCGTATCAACCGTCGCGTCATGGAGAAGGTGCGCGAGGCGCTGCCGTTCCACGAGAGCCACAAGCCCTACAACGAAGCCGTCGCCCAGGGTGCGATGCATCTCTTCGAAGAGAAATACGGCGACGTCGTGCGCGTGGTTTGCTTCGGCGATTGGACGTGCGAGCTGTGCGGTGGCACTCACGTCAAGAACAGCGCCGACATCGGGACCGCGGTCATCGTGTCCGAATCCAGCATCGGGTCGGGTCTGCGCCGTCTTGACATTGTGGTGGGCGAGACCGCGGACGATCTGGTGCTCCGCGACCGCGAGCTGCTGTCAGACCTGGCGAAGTCCTTCAACGTGAGCGCGGAGCAGCTGCCGCAGCGAGTCGAAAGCGTGCGTGCCCAGTTGAAAGATGCCGAGCGCGACCGCGAAAGACTGCGACGCGAACGGATTGGCGGAGACGGAATGAGCGTCAAGCACGGCAAGGTGGACTACGTGACGGAGACCGTGGACGCCTCGAACCTGGACGAGCTGACGGCCTACGCCGACCGCTACCTCGAGAAGGTCAAGTCCGGGATCGTAACCGTAGTCGCCGGC
>DATEGL010000121.1:0-22874 GCA_035280145.1 Candidatus Dormiibacterota bacterium
CGGGTGGTCCAGGATCGAGATGTAGCCCAGGACCTGGTTGGCGGCGAAGATCGGCGCGATCAGGCGCTCGCGTGACATCCCGAGGTGCGGGAAAGCCGGCACCTTGACCGGTCCGCGCTTGGCCTCGACCTCGCGCAGCACTCGTTGAATCTGAGGGTCGAATAGCACCCTGTGCGGAGTGCCCTGGCGCTGGATCGTCTCCTTGCGGTGCGGATCGGCGCTGCCGCCGGCGTGGGCGAGAAGATGGAAGCTCGCGTCTTCGACCACCACGGCGCTTTCCAGCAGGTCGGCCAGTGTGCGGCAGATCTCGTTGACGCCCTTTCCGTCGAGGACCAGCTCGGTGAACCGCCGATGGATCTCGATCGAGCGCTTGAGTCGCCAGTGCTCGGCGTTGATGATCCGCTCCAGCAGCGGGGCCATCAGGTCGACGAACTGGACGTCCGACGCGATCGTGAACAGGGGAACCTTGAGCCGGTCGGCCTCGGACACCATCTCAGGCGGGAGCTTCTGGAGGTAGGGAAGGGGCCGCACGACGAGCCCCGCGCCGCCGCCCGCAGCGATTCTGCTCACGAGCCGGATCTGGGCGTCGGGGTCGTCCTTGATCGGGAAGCCGCTGGTGAACATGAGGTCGCCAGCCCGCGGCTGGACCTCCGGCGTTTCCATGAGACGCACCCATTCGACCTGGCGGTCGAGGCCGTCCGCACCCGCCACCAGCTCGGCCGAGCTGAGCGCCAGGCTCATCGCCTCCCGCACGGTCGGCCGGGGCTCCTCGGGCGCCGCGTCGACTCTCTTGGTGGCCATTTGGGGCTAGCTTAGGGTGTGATCGGCAGACAAGCAAGGCGGCGGCAACCTTGTGACGTAGGCACTAGGCCGGGTTCGACGCGCCGCGTTAACTTCGTCGCATGAGCTTCGCAGACGCGCCAGCTTGCGAGCGGCACGACGGAGACGTCTCGATGCAGCTGCGCACCATGCACTCCGACGCGTCGCGGCCTGACGTGGTGGTCGGGCTGTTCGAGTGTCCGGAGTGCGGGCACGAGCGCTGGCTGCCGATCAAGACCAGCTACGAGGAGAGCGAGACCTCAGTCCCGGCTGCCTAGCGCGAACGGTTAGTTCTTCTCGATCAGCTCGCGCAGAACGAGCGGCAGGATGCCGCCGTTGTGCATGTATCCGACCTCGGTCTCGTTGTCGACTCGCGCCCGAGTCATGAACCGCGTCACGTTGCCGTCGTCCGCTATGGCCTCGACTTCCACTTGCTGCCCGGGCTTGATCGAATCGAGGCCGCGAATCGTATAGCGCTCGTGTCCGCTGAGCCCGAGCGATTGCGCGTTTTCGCCGGGCGTGTACTGGAGCGGCAGTATGCCCATGCCGACGAGGTTCGAGCGGTGGATGCGCTCGAAGCTTTCCGCGATCGCCGCGCGAACGCCCAGCAACAACGGCCCCTTCGCCGCCCAGTCCCGCGACGAGCCGGTGCCGTACTCCTTGCCAGCGAGCACCAGCGTCGGCACGTGGTCCTTCTTGTACCGCTGCGCGGCTTCGAAGATCGTCATCTCCTCGCCGTCGGGTAGGTGCTGCGTCCAGTAGCCTTCGCGCGCGGCGAGCGCGTTGCGCAGCCGGATGTTCCCGAACGTCCCGCGCTCCATGACCTCGTGGTTGCCTCGCCGCGCACCGAAGCTGTTGAAGTCGACCTTCTGCACGCCATTCTCGATCAGATATCGACCGGCGGGGCTGTCCGCGGGGATCGCGCCCGCGGGTGAGATGTGGTCGGTCGTGACCGAGTCGCCGACCATCACCAGCACTCGCGCACCGTCGACATCAGTCAGTGCTCGCGGCTGCGGCGTGAACCCTTCGAAGTACGGGGGCTCCTTGACGTAAGTCGACTTCGCGTCCCAGGCGAAGATCGGCCCGCTCGGCGCGTCCATCGTTTTCCAGTGCTCGTCGCCCTCGAAGATTCGCGAGTACTCGCGCTTGAACATCTCTTCTTTGACGCATTGCTGGATCGTCGCGTTGATCTCCTCCTGCGTCGGCCACAGCTCCGAGAGCATCACCGGCTTGTCGTCAGGCGTGTAACCGACGGGTTCCGTCACGAGATTCTTGTTCACCGTTCCCGCGAGCGCGAACGCGACGACGAGCGGAGGCGACGTCAGGTAGCTGGCCTTCACCAGGGGATGGATGCGGGCCTCGAAGTTGCGGTTGCCCGAAAGCACCGCGACGACGCTGAGGTCTTCCTTGATGACCGCGGCCTCGATCTCAGGTGTGGCCAGTGGTCCCGAGTTGCCGATGCATGTCGTGCACCCGAATCCGACCAGGAAGAACCCGAGCTTCTCCAGCGGCTCGAGCAGCCCGGCTGTCTGCAGGTAATCGGTGACGACGCGCGAGCCGGGCGCGAGGCTCGTCTTCACATAGGGATTGACAGTAAGTCCCTTCTCGACTGCCTTCTTTGCCAGCAATCCGGCGGCCACCATCACCGATGGGTTTGAAGTGTTGGTGCAGCTCGTGATGGCGGCGATCACCACGCAGCCGTTCTCGAGCCTAGCTTCGGGTCGCGAGCGCACCGCCACCGCGGCGCGACCGTCCACCGGGCCGCCCTCTTCGTTGAGCCGCGAGATCGCATCTCGATCGGGCTTTGGACCCGGCTTGAACACCGTCTCGAAGCTCTCCCACACGTTGGGAAGCGGGACCCGATCCTGCGGGCGTCGGGGTCCTGCGAGGCTTGGCTCAACCTTGCCGAGGTCGAGCTCGAGGAGCTCGGAGAACTTCGGCGTGGGATCACCGTCGCGGCGGTGGAGACCCTGCTCCTTGGTGTACCGGTCGACGAGCTCGATCTGCTCCCGGTCGCGGCCGGTGACCTCGAGGTAGCGCAGCGTCTGGTGATCGACGGGGAACAACGCCGAGGTCGCCCCGTACTCAGGGCACATGTTGCTGAGCGTCGCGCGGTCGGGCACCGACAGGCTCGAAAGCCCGTCGCCGCAGAACTCGATGAACTTGTCCACGACGCCGTGCTTTCGGAGCATCTCGGTGAGCGTCAGCACCAGGTCGGTCGCGGTCGATCCCGCCGGCAGAGCACCCGTGAAGCGGACGCCGACCACGATGGGGGTGGCGAGATAGGCCGGCTGGCCGAGGATCGCGGCCTCGGCTTCGATGCCCCCTGTGCCCCAGCCCAGCACTCCGAGCCCGTTCACCATCGTCGTGTGCGAGTCCGTGCCCATCAGGGTGTCGGGGATCGCGACCATTCGTCCACCGAGGTCGCGCACCTGGACGACTCTGGCCAGGTACTCGAGGTTCACCTGGTGGCAGATGCCCATGCCGGGCGGCACAAGCGAGAAGTTGTGGAACGCCTGCTGCGCCCATCGCAGAAGCGCGTAGCGCTCACGGTTGCGCTCGATCTCCTTCTGGATGTTGCGCGTGTACGAGTCGCGGAAGCCGAACGAATCGACCTGGACGGAGTGGTCGATGATCAAGTCGACCGGCACAAGCGGATCGACCTTGCCCGCGTCCTTGCCGGCGCGCTGCATCGCAGAGCGCATGGCGGCGAGGTCGACCACCGCGGGCACGCCTGTGAAGTCCTGCATGAGCACTCGCGCGGGGAGGAAAGGAAGCTCCGAGTTGGTGGGTGGCTCCGCGGGCCAGCGGGCGAGGACCTCGACATTTGACTCCTCCGTCACGCCGGTCTCGGCTAGGCGAACGAGTCCTTCCAGGAGGACTTTGACCGTCATCGGCAGGTTTTCGCCGAGCTGGCGGATCGGGTAGAAGTCGAGCTCCGTTCCCGCGAGACGCGTGCGCGTAACCACGAATCAGATCGTACTAGCGGCCTGCGGCGCGCATGGCTTCGCCGATGCGCCGCGGACCATCAGAAGTTTCTATCGCTTCGATCGGCAGCGGCAGCGCCAGCCGCCAGTTCGGCATCTCGGTCGTTGTGCCTGGGACGTTTGGGCGCTCGTGAACACCGAGCGCATCTTCGAGCGAGACGAGCACGATGCGCGGCCGCCCGAGTGCAAGACGCCGATAGACGTCGACGGCGACGTCGACGGGCGGCGTGTCGTCGGGCAGGTGCGTCATGCTCACCAGCTTTTCGCGCAGGTGGTGCAGGCGGTGCTCAGGCTCGCTGAGGGCCCAGACGCCCGCGACGGTGGGCAGGTCGTGAGTGCCCACGGCCGCGACTGCGTCGCGCGGCCAGGACGCCGGCTCCGAGCTTTCGAACCACACGAGCCGGTATGACAGCGACCCCTTCCTCTTCAGATGCCGGCGCACGGTGGGCTCGACCAGGCCAAGGTCTTCGCCGATGACAAAGGCGCGAGCGCGCCGGCTCTCGCCGGCCAGGAGGGACAGCAGGGTCGGCGCGGGGTATCTCACGTAAGCCCCCTGCGATGCCGTCATCCGGTCTGGGATCCAGAAAAGCCGGAAGAGGCCCATCACATGGTCGAGGCGAACTCCGGTGGCGTGACGGCCCGCAGCACGGATCGCGTCGACGAACGGCTTCCAACGTGCACGCCCGAGCAGCCACGGATTGAACGCGGGAATGCCCCAGTCCTGTCCGTCGCGAAAGAACTCGTCGGGAGGCGCGCCAACACGCATGCCAGGCGCGAGGTACGCCTTCCACCGCTGGGCGTCGAAGCCGTCGGGCGCGAAGCCGACAGGCACATCGGTGATGAAGCCGATCGCGCGCGCGGCTCGAGCGAGCTGGCGATCGATGTGAAACTGCATCCAGATCTCGAAGTCGAGGCTGCTCCGCGGATTGCGTTCGGCATTGAAGGTCGCGAAGTCACGAAGCGCCGTGCCTTGCTGCCGGAGGAAGCCCGCGAGCCCCTTCGGTTGCGGCGCCGCAAGAAAGATCTTGCGCAGTGCTTCGGTCTTCAGCTGAAAGACCTGGTCGTAATCGATCAAGCGCTGAGCGTTGAGGCGCAGTCCCGACTCGCGCTCGGCCGAGATGTCGACTCCACCGGCGCCCTCGACCTCCTCGACCCGCAGATAGATGACGTTGCGAAACCGCCGACTCGATGCGTAGTAAGGCGACGGCTGGTATGGCAGCGCCGGGATCTGAGCGCCGAGCGGATTGAGAAGGATCAGCGACGCGCCGGTTTTGCGTGCCCAGCGCCCGAAGCGGCGGAGGTCGGCGAGGTCGCCCACGCCCCAGCTGGCGCGCGAGCGCAGGGCGTAGAGCTGAATGGACCAGCCCCACGACCGGTCAAGTGCGGGCCAGCATGGGTCGGACGTTAGCCCTGGCCGCCGCAGCCGCGGTGGGCGGTCCTTCGTCGCGCCCATCGCGTCGAGGATCGCCTCCTCGACCTCGGGCGATGCCCTGACCAGGTCGCCCTGCCAGCCGAAGTACTGGGGCAGGATGCCCCAGCGCCGCGCCCGCTCCGACACCACCTAGGTCAGGGCGCGAAACGGTTCGGGCTGGAAATCGGCGAGCACCGTCTTCCAGCCGGCGAGTGCCTGCATCACGGCGGGGTCGTCTTTGACCAGCCATGAGAGATGGCGGAGCGCATGCTCGAGCACCGCTTCCACCCCGATTGCCTTCGGAGCGGACAACGCCTCGCCGCGCGCAAGCTTGGCCCGCTGCACCTTCAACTCAACCAGCGAATCACGCGGAAGCTGTGCAGGCGGGTGGACGGCTGCGATGTACGTGAGGATGATTCGCGACTCCTCCGAGCGCCACGACGTCGAGTGGACGACGACCGGCTCGAGCGGATACCACTTCAAGACGTCGAGCACGACATCGCCCGCCCTGGCCCTGGCGGGCAGGCCGACGCGAAGCGAATCGGCGTGCACGGGCTTCATCCAGACCAGGCCATCCGCCTCGAGAGCAACAGGCAGAACCTCGAGCGTCTGGGCGACGAGGTCCGGCGACCACGCGACAGTCGAGACGGGCGGGCCAATCGTCTCCACGAGCGGCTGGAGATGTGGCTTACTTCTTCGGGCCAGGAGTCTCGACCATGCGCCAGATGGCGCGCACCTCAGCCGGCGTCACATCGAGCTGATGCGCGGTCCGTCCATGCGCCTGCACGCTGGCGATGACCTCCGATTTGGTGCCGCGCGTCACCCAGCCGCACCTGCAGGTGACTTCCATCAACATGCTGAGAGCCTAGCGGCTGATAGTCTCGCGCGCATGGCGGTCAAGGCGTCTTTGGGCGGCGCCGTCAAACGGCGAGAAGATCCCCGCCTGATCACCGGCCGCGGCCGCTACACCGGCGACGTCGCCGGCGACGGTTGGTTGCACACCGCGTTCGTTCGCTCGACGCTCGCCCACGCTCGAATCAAGTCGATCGACCGCGACGCCGCCGCGGCGATGCCCGGCGTGGTTGGGGTGTTTGTCGCCTCAGACCTTCACCTGAAACCGCAGGAGGCGCCGGGGCTGGACATGTTCGCGCGTCCGCCGATCGCATCGGACATTGTTCGCTTTGTTGGCGACCTGATCGCGGTGGTGGTCGCCGAGACGCGTGGCCAGTCGGCGGACGCGGCCGCCGCGGTCGTCGTCGAGTACGAGGCGGTGGCTCCGGTGATCGATCCGCGTGACGCGCTCGCCGCCGGGGCGCCGGTGCTCCACCCAGGGAAAGGCGACAACGAAGCCTCGACCACCGAGTTCGGGGAGCCCAACGCGCTCGATGGGGCCGAGGTCGTCCTGCGGGCGAGGTTTGTGAACCAGCGCCTGGCCGCTGTGCCTATCGAAGCCAACGCTGTCGCGGCCCAGCCCGATGGCGCAGGCGGGCTTCGCGTGTGGACGGCGACCCAGGTGCCGTTCCGGGTCCGGTCAGAGGTCTCCGAGCTGACAGGCGTCGCCGAAGACAAGATCCGCGTGATCGCCCCCGACGTCGGCGGCGGCTTCGGAGCCAAGCTGGCCACCTATCCGGAGCAGAGCATCGTCTCGGCGCTCGCGCAGCGCCTTCAGCGTCCCGTGGATTGGTTCGAATACCGGAGCGAGAACCTGACGGCGATGACGCACGGCCGGGCTCAGCTCCACGAGGTGGCCCTGGGCGCCATGTGTGACGGCAGCTTGGTAGGGCTGGAGGTTGACATTCTTGGCGACGCAGGCGCCTACCCCGGACAGGGGCCTGGCATCACGGGGTTCACAGCCCAGATGGCGCCCGGACCATATGCCATCCCCAAGGTGTTCGTCCGCGCGCGCTCGGCGGCGACCAACACGACCGTCGTTTCCGCATACCGCGGCGCCGGCCGGCCCGAGGCGACCTCGCTGATCGAGCGAGCGATGGACATGCTCGCCGGAGAGCTCGACATCGATCCGGCGGAGCTGCGCCGCCGCAACTTGATCGCCGGCGAGTTCCCTTACGCGACGGCGACCGGAGTGACGTATGACTCGGGCGACTACGCGCGTGCCCTCGAAGTAGCGCTCAGCGCCGCGCGCTACGAGGAGTTGCGCCGCGAGCAGCAATCGAGGCGTGCCCGTGGCGACCGCGTGCAGCTCGGCATAGGCATCTCTTCGTATGTAGAGATGACCGGGCAGCTCGTGCCCGTGGAGCACGGCGCGGCGCGGCTCGAGCCGGACGGCACGGTCACCATCCATGCAGGAACCACCTCGACCGGCCAGGGCCACGAGACCGCGTTCGCGCAGGTCGCGGCTGCAGCGCTGGATCTTGCGATTGACCGCATCCATGTGGTCGCCTCGGACACAGGCGTCGTGGTAAGCGGCGACGGCAGCTATGCCTCGCGTTCACTTCAGCTGGGCGGCAGCGCCGTACGCGCGGCGTGCGTGTCGCTGGTCGAGAAGGCAAAGGAGGAGGCGGCTCGCCATTTCGAGGCGGACGTTGCTGACATCGACGCGCGTGATGGCGGCTTTGGAGTGCGAGGCGTCCCGTCATCGGTCGTGACGTGGGCCGAGCTGGCCGCCCTGACAACGCTTGCCGCCGAGGAGGACTTCTACCAGTTCGACCCGACCTATCCTTTCGGCTGCCATGTTGCGGTGGCCGAGGTGGACATCGAGACCGGCGAGGCGAAGGTCATCCGGCACATCGCCGTCGATGACTGCGGCACTGTGCTCAACCCGCTGCTGGTCGCCGGCCAGATTCACGGCGGAATCGCTCAGGGCATGGCGCAGGCCCTTTACGAGGAGTTCGTCTATGACTCCGACGGAAACCCGCTGACCGGGACCCTGACCGACTACGCGATCCCGACCATCGGTGAGATTCCGATCGTCGATCTCGTATCGATGGAGACGCCGACACCCAACAATCCGCTGGGCGCGAAGGGTGTCGGAGAGGCGGGGACGATTGGCGCCACGCCGGCGGTGCAGAACGCAGTCATCGACGCCGTTTCACACCTGGGCGTCAAGCACATCGACATGCCGCTGCACCCGATGCGGGTGTGGGAGGCGATTCAGGAAGCGATCAGTCCGCGCTGATCACTATCGATTTCACGCTCTCGATCAGGTAGGGGTCCACGCCGTCGAAGCGCTCGCACAGGCTGTGAAGCCGGACGAAGAGCTCCGGCGCGACGCGGCGGTTTTGATCGATCAGGAAGCCGCAGAAAGTCTCGAGGGCGAGATTGAACTCGCGGCCTTCGATGAACTCCTGGATCTCGCGGATCTCGTTGTCGGTCAGCGTGCCTCGGCTGCTGAGGATCAGGCCGTGGAACTCGGCGTCGACCTCCATTGAAGGGATCAAGTATCCAGCTGCCAAAATCTTGTGCAACCCCTCGGGGCGTAGGCTCAGCCAGGTGGATCTCCGCAATCTGGCGCTGAGCTTCAGCGTTGCTTCATTGCTCGTCATTCCCACTGTGCCCGACCAGGAGGTCGCCGCGCCTGCGGCTCCAGTTCGCGCGGCACCGGCGCGCTCGGCCGACGTATTTCAGTACCCATTGCCGACCTGGTCGCCGCACTGTCTCGGCTTCGGTAGCGAGTGGCGCTACTGCAACGGCACGGCGCTGCGCAGCTGTGCGTCGGGCGCAGTCTGGCTCCACACCGGCACCGACGAGGTTGCCGCGGTGGGGCAGCCGGTGATGGCTGCCGGCGACGGAGTGATCATTGGATACCAGGTCGATCCCACCTTCCGCGGCGGCGTGCTGATCCGGCATCAGATGACGGCTGGCGTTGTGATCACGCAGTACTGGCACGTGTGGCTGCGGTCTGGCTATGGCGTCGGCTCCTCAGTGAAGAGAGGTGACGTGTTCGCCGACGTCGCCGACATGGGCAGCCGCACGCATCTCCACTTCGCGGTTTTCAACGGCGACATGGAGTCGCACGCGTGGAACGGCGCGCTGCCGCCGTCTCAATGCTCGGGCTTCCCCGCCTTTCCTTATCGCTTCGTTGATCCGACGGCATTCATCGAGTCGCACCAGCCAGTGGCGCGACTAGCGCGCGGGATTCGGTTCTAGGTGCAGTAACCAGCCGGTTGAATCGTCTCCTCCAGCGTTGTCGGGCCGTTGGCGATGGCGAAGACCTTGCGCAGGCCGGCTCCGGGGGAGTAGAGGTAGATCCCGCGATCGCTGCCTAGCCACAGGCGACCGGCGGTATCCGGTTGCGCTGTTCCGAACCAGAGCTCGCGGCTCTCGTCGTAGACGGTTGCGACGTCACCGCCTGGCGAGAACGCGATGAGAAGGGATCTATTTGCGAACGGTGGCCAGGAGTTCGCGATCAGGGGATCACCGCTTTTGTCGAATCCGGCGAATAAGACCTCGTTGCCTTTCGCGTAGTACCACACCGTCTCCTCGCCGGTCGCAACGTCGATGCGCACCACGCTGTTTGAATGCTGACCGCCGATCCCAGGGAATTGCGGGCCTTGCGGATCGCGCGGGTCGACTCGATTCACCCACGCGTAGCCGTTGCGCACGGCGGCGATCCCAGGCTGCGACGTGAGCTCAGTGACGGCGCCAGATCCAATGTCGAGGCGCCAAACGCCCACTAGCGGCCCTCGCGATTGAGGACTCGAGAAATACACGGAAGCCCCGTCGAAGTCGGCGAGGTACGCTCCATTCGCGTCTCCAAACTCTGGAGATCTTGGGACGGTAAGAGTCCTGTCCGTGCCGTACGCGACATCCACCACGTGGATCACGAAAGGCGCGCCGGGGTTCGATGGGTTCGCCACTGCGTACGCGTATGAGCGACCGTCCGGCGATGCCTGGCCGGCGCCCGCCGGGAGCCAGCGTTTCAGCGCGAGGTCGAAGAAAGGCGGTCCAGCGTGAAGCGTCCCGTGCAGAACTGGCGTGGCGGTCGTTACGAAGTCTTGCTGCAGATACTCGGAGTTGATCACTCCGGCCGGGTCCGGCTGCCAGATGCCCTGCGGGAACGTGATGAAACCGCCCTGATACGAAACGAAATCGCCTCCAGTGGTGGATCTCGTAACAGGAAGACGGCACGAGAAGTCGACCCGGCTCGGGGGCACGTCCACGAACGGGGACGGGCTTGTGGAAGGCTCGGTCGCAGGTGAGGCGATCGCGCTCGGCGAGGCCGAGGGTGGTGTCCGCACGACCGCGACCGGAGCCGCTGCCCGAGTGCAGCCGGTTACCAGCAAGATCACGACCAACGCTGCGCGCGCCATCAGCGGATTCAACGGCCGGCCGCATCGAGCGTTACTCGTCGGAGCTGGGGGCTCGCGTTGAGCCCCCACCCCGGTTGTCAGATCAGGACGCCAGGTCCTTCACCAGGTTGGCCGCGTTTGGTGTGCCGAGACCGGTGATCGGGTCCCACCCGACTGTCGCGGGATACCCAGGGACGGTCGGGTCCGTCTGGTTCTTGCCAGTGGTCACGTCGAAGAAGTCAGCCGCGTACTTGGCTGGATTGCTCGCTAGCGAGTACAGCTTCGGATTGATCAAACCGAGGCCGCTCCCGTGGAGCTGGTCGGCCATGGCCACCAGAGCCGCCCACTGGGGGCAGCTAAGCGACGTGCCGCCGATGTCGTACCAGCCGGTGCTGCACGGCGCGGTGCCGCAGCTGAGACCGCCCAGTCCGTCGGGTGGGAGCGAGATGAAGACGAGCGCGCCGGTGCCGGCGCTTGCCTGCAAACCAATGTCGGGCACCCCGCGCATCGCGCCGATGGGCGTGCTGCCGGCGGGGAGGACGCCGTTCTGGTACGAGGGCTTCGAGAACACGTGGCTGAAACCGCCACCGCTGAAGGTCCAGCCGACCTCAGTCTGGAGGGGGTTCGCCTTGCACTTCCCCGGCGGGCCCGCGAATAGCGTGCGCGGCTGGTTTGTGGTGGCAGTTGGGTCGGTGCAGAGATACGTGCCGCCGACACCCGTTACCAGCGGGTCACTGGCCGGCCATTCCACGCTGGGGAACGGGATGAGGGTCGGGTTCTTGACAGGCTCCTTCTGGACGTTGGCCGTGCCGCTGTCGCCCGACGATCCCAGCACGGTGACGCCGTTGGCCGCGGCCGCGACGAACGCGTCGCGCAGATTCAGTAATGACTGACTGCTGTTGAAAGCCTCTTCTGCCGAAGCAAAGCTCTGCGAGATCACGCTCGCGAGGTGGTTGTCGACGACGAACTTCTCGGCCTTCATCATGTCCGGGAAGCCCTGCACGCCGAGCGTCTCAGCCGTGGGGGTGGTCACCAGCAGGATGTTGGCCATCGGCGCCATGGCATGCGACGTCTCGACGTCGAGCGAGACCTCGAGCGCCCACAGGCTGTGGGTCTCCTGGTCGGTCGAGTGCGCGCCGGGAATGGAATTGGTCGGAGGCGAGCCCTGCAAGTGCAGCTGACTGAAGGTCGGCATGCCGGCGGTGCAAGTGACGCCTTCCTCGCCGCACATCGGCTGCAGGTTGAAGGCCTGGTCGAAGACGTGAAGGTCGTGGGCGATCGTGTCGCTGCCGAAAGAGTCGACGATCGCGATGGTGATCCCCTTGCCGTTGATCCCCTTCGCGTAGAGCGGCCCGACGTTGTATGCCGACTGGATGGCCTGCGGCGTGAAGCAGCGCCGGCCCACTTTCTCGCACTGCGCCTCGGTCGGTGGCGTCGTGCTCGAGCTGATCTGGGCGTAGTCGCTCACCGTCGGATGCATGACGACCGCGGCCGCCGCCGGGACCACTCCGGCTCCTGGGAACGAAAGTACGGAGCCGGCGACGCCAGCCAAAAGGCGACGCAAGCTTCGAACGTGAGGTCTGACCATTAACCACCCTCCTGTAAATGGCCGATTCGTATGGACGCGCGCTCCAGAACCTTAAGAAGCGCTGGAGGTAGGGTAGCGGCGTCCGGCTACAGGCGCAACCCGGGCAATAGTCCGATCACTCGTCGTAGGCCAGGTTCGGGCGCAGCCACCTCTCCGCTTCAGCCGCGGTCATGCCCTTGCGCCGCGCGTAGTCTTCGACCTGGTCGCGGCCGACTTTGCCGACCATGAAGTACCGAGACTGCGGGTGGGCGAAGTACAGTCCGGAAACGGCGGCCGTCGGCGTCATGGCGCCGCTTTCGGTGAGGTCCATGCCGATAGACCGCGCTTCGAGCAGGCTGAACAGAGTCGTTTTCTCGGAGTGGTCCGGGCACGCGGGGTACCCGAACGCCGGCCGGATGCCGCGGTATCGCTCGGCGATCAACTCGTCGTTGGCCTGCTTCGGCCCCGTCTCGTACCAGGACCGGCGCACGACCTCGTGCAGGTACTCGGCGAACGCCTCGGCAAGACGGTCCGCCAGCGCCTTGACCATGATCGCCCGGTAGTCGTCGTGCTCGGCAGCGAACCGTCCGGCCAGCTCGTCCACGCCCAGGCCCGCGGTGACTGCGAATGCCCCGATGTGATCCCCGGCGGGAGCGACGAAGTCCGCGAGCGAGAAGTACGGCTTGTCGTCGCCGTGGTCAACCTGCTGACGCAGCATCGGAAACCGGACACCGTTCTCGAGCGCGATGTCGTCACCGTCGGCGGTCGCCGGCCAGAAGCCATAGACGCCGCGCGCCTTCAGCCAGCCATGCGCCTGGACCTCGTCGAGCAGCTCCTGAGCGTGGGCGAACAGCTCGCGCGCGGCAGCTCCATGTGACGGGCTGTCCAGGATGGCCGGGAACTTCCCCTTCAGCTCCCACGCGTGGAAGAAAAATGTCCAGTCGATGTATTCGCGCAGCTCCGCGATGCTGGGCTCGATGACCTTCCTGCCGGCAAAGGGCGGCGGGGGCAGGTCGTCGAAAGGCAGCCGCAGGCGCTTCGTGCGTGCCTCGGCGAGCGTCAGCAAAGGCCGGCGAGATGACGTGTGCTGAGCGCGCAGCTTCTCCTGGAGGGCGAAGTTGTCACGCTCGAACCGCTCGCGTCGTCCGTCATCGAGCAGGTCTGAAACGACTCCAATGACGCGCGACGCGTCGAGCACGTGCACCGTCGTCCCGTCGTACGCGGGCGCGATGCGGACCGCGGTGTGCTGCTTGGAGGTGGTTGCGCCACCGATCAGGAGCGGGATGCTGAAGTCCCGCCGCGTCATCTCCTTCGCCACCCCCACCATCTCGTCAAGCGACGGCGTGATCAGTCCAGAGAGGCCGACCACGTCGGCGCCCAGCTCCACCGCGGTGTCCAGGATCTTTTCCGCCGGCACCATCACGCCCAGGTCGTGGACCTCGTAGTTGTTGCAAGCCAGCACGACCCCGACGATGTTCTTGCCGATGTCGTGCACATCACCTTTCACGGTCGCGAGCACGAGCCGGCCGCGCACGTGCTGGTCGCCCGCTCCCTCTTTCTCTGCCTCCATGAACGGCTGCAGATATGCGACCGCGCGCTTCATCGCACGCGCACTCTTCACGACCTGGGGCAGGAACATCTTGCCCGCTCCAAACAGGTCGCCGACGACCTTCATCCCGTCCATCAGCGGACCTTCGATGACAAGCAGAGGCTTGCCGTACTTGACCCGCGCCTCCTCCGCATCCTCTTCTATGTACTGGACCTCGCCGTGCAGCACCGCGAACTTCAAGCGCTCCTCGACAGGACCACCGCGCCACGCCAGGTCCTGCTCGCGTTTCTGGCCGCCACCTGACACCGACTTCGCGAACTCGACCAGGCGCTCCGTGGCGTCAGGGCGTCGGTCGAAGATCACGTCCTCGACCATCTCCAGCAGATCCTTGGGGATGTCCTCGTAGACCACGAGCTGGCCTGCGTTGACGATGCCCATGTCGAGGCCCGCGCGGATCGCGTGAAAGAGGAAGGCCGAGTGGATCGCCTCCCGCACGCGGTCGTTGCCGCGGAAAGAGAAGGAGAGGTTGGAGATGCCGCCTGAGATGTGGACTCCCGGGCAGACCCGCTTGATCTCGCGCGTGGCTGCGATGAACGCCTTCGCGTAGCCGGCGTGCTCCTCGATCCCAGTCGCGATGGCCAGCACGTTGGGGTCGAAGATGATGTCCTCGGGCTGAACGCCGGCCTTCTCCACCAGGAGGTCGTAAGCGCGCTTGCAGATCGCGACCTTGCGCTCCACGGTGTCGGCCTGTCCCTTCTCGTCGAACGCCATCACGACCAACGCCGCCCCGTATTCGCGGACCTTCAGAGCGTGCTCGAGGAAGACCTCCTCGCCTTCCTTGAGGCTGATCGAGTTGCACACGCCCTTGCCCTGGAGGCACTTGAGTCCTGCCTCGAGGACGGTCCACTTCGAGCTGTCCACCATGATTGGGATCCTCGCCACCTCGGGCTCGGTGGCAATCAAATTCAGGAAGCGGACCATCGCGGCTTCGGAGTCGAGCAGGTCAGCGTCCATGTTCACATCGAGCAGGTTGGCCCCGCCACGCACCTGGTCGAGAGCCACCTGAACGGCGCCGGCAAAGTCGCCTGACTCGATCAGGCGCCGGAAGCGAATCGATCCCGTCACATTGGTGCGCTCACCGATGACGACGAAGCCCGAGTCCGGACCGATCTCGAACGGCTCGAGACCGCTGAAGTGCGGCCGTGGCTGGCGGTTCGGCACCTGGCGCGCCGGGATCTCCGACAGCGCCTCGCGGATCTGGCGGATGTGCTCGGGCCCGGTGCCGCAGCATCCGCCTGCCGCGTTCAGATAACCGGCCTCGGCGAACTCCTTGAGCAGCCGGCTTGTCGTCGGCGGCTGCTCGTCGTAGCCGCCGAACGCGTTGGGCAGGCCCGCGTTTGGATAGCACGTCACGTACACCGGCGCGACGCGCGACATGGCCTCTACGTAAGGCCTCATCTCGGTGGCGCCGAGCGAGCAATTGATGCCGGCGGCAAATGGCCGAGCATGCTCGATCGAGGTCCAGAACGCCTCGACTGTCTGTCCCGACAGGTTGCGGCCGCTACGGTCGACGACCGTCATCGATATGAACAGCGGTATCTCGGGTGCGACCTCCTTCACAGCAGCAATCGCAGCCTTGCCGTTCAGGGTGTCGAAGACTGTCTCGATGAGGAGGATGTCGACGCCGCCTTCCTTGAGGGCGCGCGCTGCCTCGGCGTAGCCATCCTTCAGCTCGTCGAAGGTGACCTCGCGGTACGACGGATCGTCGACTCGCGGCGACAGCGAGAGTGTCACGTTGGTCGGGCCCAGCGATCCGGCGACAAAGCGGTTCTCGTACTCGTCGGCCGCCTGGCGTGCGAGGCGGGCTCCGGCGAGGTTCATCTCGTAGACGTGCTGCTCCAGGCCGTAGTCGGCCTGCGACACGCGCGTCGACGTGAAGGTGTTGGTCTCGATGATGTCCGCGCCCGCCCCGAGGTACTCGCGGTGCACCTGGGTGACCAGCTCCGGCTGCGTGAGGTTGAGAACGTCGCTGTTGTTGCGTAGCGGCCTGGCGTGGTTGCGGAATCGCTCTCCGCGAAAGTCTCTGTCCTCCAGGCCCTTGAACTGGAGGAGGACGCCCATCGACCCGTCGAGGATCACGATCCGCTGCTGGAACAGCTGATCGAGGCGCTCGCGGACCGAAGTTGCCACCGCCATGGTGACCCTTAAGACTACGGGGCCGGGGACGACTTAGTCCCCGAGCGGGCTCCAGACCTGGAAGCGCCCATCGTCGTACAGGAGCCGCCGGCCACTGGTCGGCAGTGCCGCGGCCATCGCGTTGCGCTGCTGGACGTTAGTCGGGCCGCTGAGGTAGGGGTCGGAGTCGATGACGACGTAGGAGCTGCCGTCGAGCCGGTCCGGAAAGTCATTGATCGTGTGGCGGTTGGCCAGCCACACGGCGAGGCCGTCATCGGCGTTGACCGGTGCGTCGGGCGGGATCATCGCGGTGGCCGCGCGAAGCTCGGCGACGGCGTTGGGCCGGTCGTACGGCGATGGGTCGCCGCCAAGCGCGGGGGGGAACCGTCCGGTGCCGTAACCGAGGATCAAGGCCGGCAGCATTGCCGCCAGGGCGACGACCGGCTTGACGGACCGCATCTCGAGGAACTTCCTGGCCCCGATCCCACCGGCCACGACGAGCGGGAACAGAAGAAGAAGGACGTAGTGGAGGTGCAGCACGTTCTGCGGTGTGTGTCCGCTGAGCACGTTCGCGAGGTAGGGCGGGATCGCCAGCAGCAGCCACCTCGGGGCGAGGACCGGGAGCGCGAACATCGAGGCGATGATGGCTGCGACAACTAGCAGGGCCCCGGGTCGCAGTGCCGCCTCCAAGACGGCAAGCGGCGTGACCGGCATGCTCGAGTCGAGGCCAATAAGCCACCGGTAGTAGACGAAGTCTGTGTAGCCGCCGTTGCGGAAGTGCTGCTGCACGATCCCGGTACCGATCAGGAACCACGCGCCGGCCAGGTAGAGGATGAAACGCCAATGCTTCTTGATGTGTGGCGCTCCGTAGGCCGACATCAGGACTGCGATCACGGCGACCGTATAAACCTGGTCCTCCTTGCAGGCGAGGTCGAGCAGGCAGAACGCCCACATCAGCACCCGGCGCCCGCGAATGCCGGCCCAGGCGGCGAAGAGCGCGAGGGCGAGGGCCATGTTCTCGGGGTGAAAGAAGTCACGCGCAGCTTCTTGGATCGCAGCCCAGAACGGCATCGGCGCCGCGAGCGCGATGGCGAGCCATGGCGACTCCGCCCGGTCTGCCGGCAGCAGCCCCCGAAAGAACAGGTACGCGGCGGGCGCGGTGGCCGCGAGTCCGGCCGACGAGAGGATGAGCAAGACCGCCGGGCTGGGCCACAGCTTCTCCACCGCGCCCAGGACCACGAAGATCAGCTCGAAGTGGATGCCGAGAAAGTTCGCTCGGGCGAAGCTCGAATAAAAGCCCTGGCCCTGCGAAATGTTCCAGATCACCTGCTGGTCGTACGCGAGGTCCCACGCGGAGCCGGTCATTCCGTAAAGGCGCGACAGCTCGCCTGACAGGGTCCAGGCGAAGGCAACGGCGGCCGCAAAGAGCGGCACCGCGGGAAGCACCCACCACGCCTCGGCCGTGGTACGGGTTCGGTCGCCGCCTGGAAGCGGGACGGCTTCGACGCTCATCGCCTCGGGAGCTTAGCAAGGGATAATCGGCTTCCATGACCCGCCCGGCAGCCACCGGTTCTCCCTACATCTCGGTGATCGTCCTGGTCTTCAATGAGGTCGACAGCGTCGAGCCGCTGCACCGCGAGCTCCTCAGCGTCCTCGAAGGGCTCGGGGCGACTTTCGAAGTGCTTTACATCGACGACGGGAGCAGCGACGGCAGCACCGAGAAGCTGGGCCAGATCGCCGCCCGCGACGGACGCGTGCGTGTCGTCAAGTTCAGGCGCAATTTCGGCCAGACGGCTGCGGTCCAGGCGGGGATCGATCACAGCCGGGGCGATCTCCTGGTGTTCATGGACGGCGACATGCAGAACGATCCTCACGACATCCCGCACCTTCTCGAGAAGATCGACGAGGGCTACGACGTGGTCAGCGGGTGGCGGCGCGACCGGCATGACGACGCGACGCGTGTGATCCCTTCGCAAATCGCGAACTGGATCATCGCCCGCGTGACCGGCGTGCACTTGAGTGACTTTGGATGCACGCTGAAGGCCTACCGCCGCGAGGTGATCAGCGACGTCAAGCTGTACGGCGAGATGCATCGCTTTATCCCCGTCTACGCCGCGATGATCGGCGCTCGCATCACGGAGCTGCCTGTGAACCACCGGCCGCGCACGTATGGCAAGTCCAAGTACTCCCTGTCGCGGACCTCGCGAGTGATGCTCGACCTCATCACCGTCAAGCTGCTGGGGAGCTATTCGACGAAGCCGATGTACTTCTTCGGTTTCGCCGCGTTTGCCCTGTGGGCGGTCGCGTGCGTGCTCGCCGCGATCGTGATCATCCAGAAGGTCCTCCCGCCGTATGTGTACGCGCACAACAACCCGCTACTGCTCCTGTCGGTCGTGCTGGTGATCGTCGGAGTGCAGTTCATCCTGATGGGATTGCTGGCGGAGCTGTCGATTCGGACGTTCCACGAGTCGCAAGCGAAACCCGTCTACGTGGTGAGGGAGATCATCGAAAAGATCCCTAGCACTCAACCGGCGACCAACGGGAGACGCGCCGCCCGCATCGGATAGATGTGTGGGATCTGCGGGGTGGCGGGCGGCGACCCAGCCCTGGGACGAGAGCTCGTGCAGCGGATGTGCGCGGCGATGGTGCACCGCGGTCCGGACGATGAGGGGTCGATCCAGCTCGACGGCGTGAGTCTCGGCATGCGCCGGCTCTCCATCATCGACCTGGCCGGCGGCCATCAGCCTATGCACAACGAGGACTCGACCGTCTGGGTCGTCCAGAACGGCGAGATCTTCAACCACCTCGCGTTGCGGACCGAGCTGGTCGCGGCGGGACATGTTTTCGCGACGCAGTCGGACACCGAGGTCCTGGTGCACGGCTACGAGCAGTGGAGCGAGGAGTTGGTCCAGCGGCTCAATGGGCAGTTCGCATTCGCGCTTCTCGACAGGCGGAACGCTCGATTGCTCCTGGCGCGCGACCGCACGGGCATCAAGCCGCTGCACTACGCGGTCGAAGGCGACCGCCTCGTGTTCGCTTCGGAGCTGAAGGCCTTGCTGCGCGATCCATCACTGCGCAAAGGAATCGATCCCGTCGCGCTCGACGAGTACCTCGCCTACGAGTTCGTGCCGTCGCCGCGCAGCATCGTGCGCGGCATCAGCAAGCTGCGGCCGGGCCACACGCTGACATGGTCGCTGGCCGAGCGTCGGCCGGTGATCAAGCGTTACTGGGCGCCAGTTCTCAACGCCGACGGAGACCAGAGCCGAGTGCGCAGCCTCGAGGATGAAGGGGCGGAGCTGCTGAGCGTCCTGCGGGAGTCGGTGCGCAAGGAGCTCATCAGCGACGTTCCGCTGGGCGTCTTCCTGTCGGGAGGCATCGACTCGAGCGCGGTGGCGGCGATGATGACCCAGCTCGGCGGGGACGTGAAAAGCTTCTCGGTCGGCTTTGCGGAGCGGTCGTTCGACGAAGCCAGTCACGCGCGAACTGTGGCGCGACATCTTGGCACCGACCACCATGAGCTGACGCTCGAGCCTCGCATGCTGCTCGACCTGGTTGCCCGGCTACCGCAGCTGCTCGACGAGCCGATGGGCGACGCCTCGATCATCCCGACATATCTGCTTTCCGCATTCACGCGGCAGCACGTGAAGGTCGCTCTGGGCGGCGATGGCGGGGACGAGCTGTTCGCGGGTTATCCCACGCTGCAGGCGCACCGCCTCGCCGACTACTACTTACGAGCACCGGCTCGGTTGCGGCATGGTGTGGTCGAGCCCGTCGTTCGGCGGCTGCCCGTTTCGCGCTCGAACCTTTCTTTCGACTTCCGGGCCAAGCGCTTCGTCAGCGGCGCGGCCTACCCCGTTGCCGAGCGGCACCAGCGCTGGATGGGGTCGTTCGCACCGGAGGAGAGGGTGGCCGTGCTGGCGGCGGATGTGCGTCGCGAGGTCGCAGAGCCTGACGACTACGTAACACTCGACCCGCTCAACCAGGTCCTGATGCTGGACATGAGGCTCTATCTCGAGAACGACATCCTGGTCAAGCTCGATCGGGCGTCGATGATGGCCTCGTTGGAAGGCCGCGTGCCGCTGCTCAACAACGACTTCGTCGCCTATGCGACGGCGCTGCCGCTTGATCTGAAGCTGCGCGGCCTGACCTCGAAGTTTTTGCTCAAGCGGGCGCTGCGGGGCTTGCTCCCCGACAGCATCCTGAGCCGGCGCAAGAAAGGGTTTGGCATCCCGGTGGCGGAGTGGTTTCGAGGACCGGTGAAAGAGCAGATGCTGGCGGCGCTCGCACCGGAGCGCATCCGGCAAGAGGGCTTCTTTGACCCCGCCGTGGTCGGGGGCTTGGTGGGGGATCACCTGGCCGGGAGGCGCGACAACCGAAAGCAGCTCTGGACTTTGTTTGCTTTCCAGACGTGGTACGAGGGATACGGTCAGCCTGGCCCCTGATCCAGCCGCATTAATAAACCGACTGTCGGTCGGTTATAATCCAAGCATGGCTCGAACTTTGAACCTGGCGGTTCATACGGTTCGCCGCGAAGTGTTCGTAGACGCCGCGATGCGGCTGATGCTGACCAAGGGCTATGAGCGGATGTCCATTCAGGACCTCCTCGACGACGTGGGTGCGTCGCGGGGGGCTTTCTACCACTATTTCGACTCCAAGCAGGCGCTGCTGGAGGCGGTGGTCGACAGGATCGCCGACCAGGCGTTGGCCGCGGTGGCGCCCATCGTCGACGATCCGAAGCTCCCGGCCCTCCCGAAGCTCGAGACGTTCTTCCGCGGCATCGCTCGATGGAAGACCGAGCGGAAGGCGCTGATGATCGAGCTCATCAACGTCTGGGCTTCGGATCACAACGCCGTGGCACGCGAGAAGGTCTCGCGCACGCTCGTTGCGCGGGTGGCGCCCGTGCTTGCAAAGATCGTGCGCCAGGGCGTCGCGGAAGAAGTCTTCGCGGTTGCCTCTCCTGAGGAGACGGCGAAGATGCTCATGGCGCTCATCACAGTTTTCCAGGACGAGTTGACGGAGCTATTCCTCGCCAGGCAGGCGAAGACCGTCAGCCTCGAGACCGTCGAACGCACCCTCGCCGGTTTCACCGAGGCGTTCGAGCGAATCCTGGGTGCTCAGGCAGGGTCGATCCATCTCAACGACGAGTCAACCCTTCACGAATGGTTCGGGTAGGAGGCGAAATGAAATCCATCATCGAAGTCGAAGAGCTCACGAAGAGCTACGGGAGCAAGCGCGGAATCACCGATGTCTCCTTCGACGTCACCGAAGGCGAGGTATTCGGATTCCTGGGCCCCAACGGCGCCGGCAAGACCACGACCATTCGCGTCCTCATGGCGCTCATTCGCGCCGACAAAGGCAGTGCGCGGATCGCAGGACTCGACTGCTGGGCGCAATCCGTCGAGATCAAGAAGATGATCGGCTACGTGCCGGGCGAGCCGGCGCTCGATCCGAACCTGACCGGAGGACAGCTGCTCGAATATTTCGCTCACCTGCGCGGCAATGTCGATCAGAAGTACTTGAAGCAGCTCGTGCAGCGGCTCGACCTCGACACAAGCCGCAAGTTCCGGCACTACTCAACCGGCAACAAGCGGAAGGTCGTGCTGATCCAGGCGTTCATGCACCGACCGCGAGTACTGATCCTGGACGAGCCGACAAGCGGGCTGGATCCGCTGAACCAGCAGGAGTTCGACAGCATGGTCCGCGAAGCCAGGAACGAGGGGCGCACCGTGTTCCTGTCGTCGCACGTTTTGAGCGAGGTCGAGAAGACCTGCACGAAAGTCGGCATCATCCGCGAAGGTCGGATCGCACAGATCGCCGGGGTGGCCGAGCTCAAAGACATCAAGCACTACGAGATCACGATCCACTTCGCGGAGCCGGTGCCGGTCGAGTCGTTCTCGTCCATCGAAGGCGTGACCGGAGTCGAGCGGCTGAACAACGGCGACGCGATCCGACTCGCTATCCAGGGGCCGGCAGACGCCGTTATCAAGACAGCCGCGCGCTACCCAGTCGTATCGCTGACCAGCTACGAGCCAAGCCTCGAGGACATCTTCCTTCGCTACTACGAGAGCGACGGGAGGGCTCCCAAGGAGGTCGCCGGTGTTGGTTAGAAGCATCTACCTCAAGACCCTTCGCGATTTCCGGATCGGCATCCTCGGCTGGGGCCTGGGTTGGGGCGCCCTTATCGCGGCGATCTATTCCACCGTCCCGGCGCTCGTCTCCACGCCGGGGGCGCGTGCGGCGCTGATCGCCCTCGGGCCGTCGTTTGCCTGGTTCGCCGATCCGATCAAGATCGACACCGCGGGCGGCTACGCGACGTGGAAGTACGGGCTGACGATCCTGGTCGTGGCGCTCTGGCCGATGCTTGCGGAGAGCCGTTTCATCCGCGGCGAAGAGGATCGAGGCTCCATCGACGTCCTTCTCTCTGTGCCGAGGACGCGCGCGCGCGTGGCGCTGGAAAAAGTCGCGGCCATGTGGACGGCGCTCGTGCTGATGGCTCTGGTGATCGGCGTCCTGGGTTTTGGGGGCGCCACCAAGGCGGGGGTCGACACCAGCTTCGCCAGCACATTTCTCTTCGGATTGAACATGGCGCTCATCGCAGCGTTCTTCGGTGCGGTCGCGCTGTTCATCTCGCAGTTCACGCAGGAACGCAGAACGGCCGCGGGGCTCACCGCCGGGCTGCTGCTCGTCTTCGCCGTGATGGACATGGCCCACCGCGTGATTTCAGGGACCGAGTGGATCAGCCGGCTATCGCCCGTGTACTACTACAACCTGTCCAAGCCGCTCATCCCCGGCTACGGCGCAGATGCCGGCAGCATGCTGCTCCTCCTGGGGCTCGCGCTGATGCTCACCGGCGCCGCCATCTGGCTCTTCGCGCGCCGCGACGTCGGCGGCGTCGTCCCCGGTCCGGCATTCCTCAGGCTGCCCGAACGCCCGGCCAGACCATCCGTTTTGCCGGTCAACGACTGGTCGCTTGGTTCGGTGTACCGACGCGGGCTGGCAATGGTCGCGGTGCCTGCGTTCTGGTGGACGGTCGCGATCGCAGGCTTTGGCGCGTGGTTCGTGGTGATCGCCAAACAGACGACAGCGCAGCTGGCGGCGCTCATGCAGTCTCAGCTCG